>DASSWH010000096.1:0-5449 GCA_035705175.1 Pseudidiomarina sp. | reverse complement strand
GCGCGCATAAATTTTACGGGGTGACGGGCCTTGGAGTATTACTTTTAGCGCCACAATTCGCCGAACAGTTAGAGCCATTCCGAGTCGGCGGAGGCATCGTCACTAAGGTGACGCGTGAGCAGGCGGACTACCTGAACGATGTGCATCGCTTTGAGGCGGGAACCCCGAATACACTAGCGGTGATTGCTGCCGCAACAGCAACCGAGTGGCTGGATCGACACGTTGACTTATCTCATTATTTAGAGACACAGCGAACCGAACTAAATCATTTATTAGCGCAAAGAGAGTGGTTACGAGTACTCCCAGCAGGAACAACGCATACACCAACGCTGAGCTTTGCCAGTTCCTCGGTGCATGCGCACGATCTAGCGGCTTATCTAGATAGTCAACGTATCGAAGTGCGGTCTGGCCACCATTGCGCACAACCGCTGCTGCAGTATTTAGGGTATTCAGGAGTAGTCCGAATTGCTCTTGGCGCGTATACTACGCCGCGACATCTTGAACGCCTTGTCTCAGCCCTAGACGAGGCTTACGAATTATTCTCCTAACACTGAACCAGTGTATCGATTGGAAACAACATGGAAACGAAAAGCGCCTGGTGGCCTGAGTCCATCAAGCTCGCCAAACTCACCGTACCTATATTGATTGCGCAGGTCACTCAAGTGCTGATGAGCGTGGTCGATACGGTGATGGCTGGTCGCGTCAGCCCGACCGATCTCGCTGCAGTCTCCGTTGGTAGCAGTATTTGGTTTCCATCGATTCTATTAATCTTTGGCTTAGCCCTGGCATTGGCGCCGATCATTTCTCACTTTCACGGCGCGGGTAAAGTGACTCAAGTGGCGAATATGGTTCACCAAGGCTTTTATGCGGCTATTGCCGGCGCAGTGCTGAGTTTATTGGTGATTGCGAGTGCACCGTTGATTTTGAACCAAATGGACGTCGCTGACGATTTTCGCCGTATTACGTTGGACTACCTCGGCTATATTGCTTGGGGGGTTCCAGCTATCGTGATCTATATGGTATTGCGCAACTTCTGTGAAGGCTTGTCGAATACTATTCCATCGTTGGTTATCGGCGTCATTGGCTTACTCGTCAATATTCCCGCGAACTACTTGTTTATTTACGGTTATGGCGACGTGATTCCGGCTATGGGTGGTGCGGGTTGTGGTATCGCAACGGCTATCGTGTTGTGGGTCATGGCGCTTGGCATGGTGGTGTATGTGGCTGTCGCCAAACGCTACCAAGAAATCCATTTGTTTGGGCGTTGGTTTGCACCGAACTGGGACGATATTTGGTACGTTGTTCGCTTAGGCTTCCCTATTGCGACGTCAATGTTTTTTGAAGTCAGTTTGTTTGCGGCGGCGGCGCTTATTATCGCCCCACTGGGCGCTACTGTGGTGGCAAGTCACCAAATTGCGCTGAATATTTCTTCATTGGTGTATATGGTGCCGATGAGCATAGCAATGGCAGTGACGTTACGTGTAGGCTTCGCTCTGGGTGCTGGGAATCCACGCAATGCAATGCTCAGCCATAAATTGGCAAACGTGTATGGGATGTCCATTGCTATCGTGAACGCAACCATTTTATGGTTAGCTGGAGGGTGGCTAGCAAGCCTCTACACTGCTGATGCAGCAGTCATTGAATTAGCTGCTACGCTAATGGGCCTCGCTGCTTTGTTCTCAATTTCGGATTCGTTCCAAGCGATTGCAATGGGAACCTTGCGTGGCTATAAAGACACTCGCATTGTGATGCTCATTACGTTTGTTTCCTATTGGCCATTTGGGTTGACCATCGGTTATTTGCTGTCGCGCACGGACATCATTGTTCCGGCAATGGGAGCTGCGGGCATGTGGATCGGTTTTATTACGGGATTAACTGGGGCGGCGGTACTGCTGACGTGGCGGTTAATTCGAGTGAGCCGACGCTACGAGCGTGAGCTGGCAGCGCCGATTCGGGATTAAGATTGGCGTTGTCTGAGTACCTCGAGTACTTGGTTCAGTGATAAATCACGACTCTCTAATACCACCAGTAAATGATAGAGCAGGTCAGCGGACTCATTCAGGAGTTCGCGGTCATCTCCCGCACAAGCTGCAAGTGCAACTTCAACACCTTCTTCCCCGACCTTTTGTGCTGCGCGCTTCGTGCCTTCGGCAAATAAACGTGCGGTATAGCTCGACTCTGGCGCGGCCGCTTTACGACTCGCTATCGTGTCATTTAACTGTTGTAACAGCGGTACTGCGCCTCCTGAGGTACTGGAAAAGCATGAGCGGCTACCCAAATGACAGGTGGGCCCGTGCGGCAAAGCCAACGCTAACAAACTGTCGGCATCACAGTCGGTATGTAAACTCACTAATTGCAACACGTGACCCGACGCTTCGCCTTTCGTCCATAGCCGTTCTTTGCTACGGCTATAAAAAGTGACTTGGGCAGTATCGAGTGTCTTGTCAACGGCGGCAGCATTCATAAATCCTTGCATCAAGACTTCACCGCTTAACGCATGTTGTACGATGGCAGGAATCAAGCCATCGCTGGCTTTACTGAAATTGAGCTGTGACCGCGTGGTTGAATTAATTTCCATGACTAAATTCCTTGTTGAGTCGCTGTGGTAAAAGGCCGAATAGCGACGCCTTGCGCAGCAAGATAAGTCTTGAGTTCGCCAATGTCGATGACACGTTTGTGAAACACGGACGCCGCCAGAGCACCATCCACGTTGGCGGTAGTAAAGACCTCTGCAAAATGCTCCATGGCACCAGCACCACCTGAGGCAATCAGCGGTACCGGACAGTGGGCTCGCAATGCGGTGAGTTGCTCAAGATCATAGCCTTGGCGCACACCATCTTGATTCATACAGTTTAAAACAATTTCACCCGCGCCGCGCGCTACCACTTCGTTCAGCCAGTCACGCGTCTGCCAACGCGTTTTCTGCGTTCGGGTCTCGTCGCCAGTGAATTGATAAACCTCATACCGATTCTGTTCTTGGTTATAAAAGCTATCAATACCGATGACGATACATTGTTGCCCGAATTCATCCACTAAGGTATTGATCAGATCAGGGTCACGCAGAGCCGGTGAATTGATGGAAATTTTATCTGCTCCCATCGCGAGAATTTCTTGTGCTTGGGCAATCGTGCGGATACCGCCTGCAACGGTAAAGGGAATATCGATCACCCGGGCAATTCGTTCAACCCATGATTTATCGACGACTCGGTCGTCTGACGATGCAGTGATATCGTAAAAGACGAGCTCATCGGCTCCCTCTGCAGCATAGCGTTGCGCGAGCGGCTCAATGGCCCCAATCACTTCGTGGTTGCGAAACTGAACGCCTTTAACGACTTCGCCGTTGCGAACGTCTAAACAGGGGATGATGCGTTTGGCCAACATGCGAGCGCCTCCTCTAAGGTGAATTGCCCAGTCAGTAATGACTTACCGAGAATGGCACTATCGCACTGTGCGGCTTGCAGTTGCTCTAAATCAGTCAAGGTCGCAATACCGCCTGAGGCTTGTAATTCAATAGTCGGATAGTCACGTTTTAACGCAGCATAAAGTTCGGTGTTGGCACCTGACAACATCCCGTCACGGCTAATATCTGTGCATAGCACATGCTTTAAACCACAGGCGAGGAAGCGTTGAATAATACTGTCTAAAGTCGTTGTCGATGTTTGCTGCCAACCGTGGGTTGCAACGCGGGCGACGCCCTCAGCATCAATGTGTACATCCAAGGCTAAGACAATGGCTTCAGCGCCAAACTCTTGAAACCAGGACTCGACCAGGTCAGGTTCGCGCACCGCGAGTGAGCCGATGACTACACGGGTCACACCGCTTTGCAATAGTGCTTCGACATCCGACACGGAGCGAATACCGCCACCCACTTGAACATTCATCGTGGTAGCCCCAGTCAAACGCTGCAACAACTGGAGCTGACGTTGTTGTGGGTCTTTAGCACCATCCAGATCCACTAAATGAAGCCATTCAGCGCCTGCTTCTTGGTACTTCTGTACCAACGGCAATGGGTCCGATGCGTAGGTGGTTTGACGATTAAAATCGCCTTGTTGCAGGCGCACAACTTGGCCTGCAATGAGATCGAGAGCGGGTATTAGCATGCTTTAATCACCGTCGGTTAATGCCAAAAAGTTCTGAAGGATCTGCGCGCCAACTGTGCCGGAGCGCTCGGGATGAAATTGCGCACCGAAGAAGTTCTTGGAGCGAATCATCGCGGCGAAAGATTGTCCGTATGTACATTGCGCGCTGGTGTATTGATCGACAGCCACAGCAAAGCTATGCACAAAATAGCAGTAAGCAGGACTCTCGACGCCGCGCAATAATGGATTACTAGCACTGGGATCGGTAATCGTATTCCACCCCATATGGGGTAGTGGCAGACTCTCGGCAATCATGCGCTCGGTACGTGCAGGAATGACGCCTAAACAATCGACATTCCCTTCGGCTGAATAGTCGGTGAGCAGTTGCATGCCCAGACAAATTCCAAGCACAGGTTGTTCAAGTTGTTGAATCACCTCGACCAAGCCAAGTTGTTGTAAATTACGCATAGCCGCTGCCGCTGTGCCCACGCCCGGTAGCACCACCCGGTCAGCAGCACGGATAACAGCAGGCGATGCGGTCACTACGGGCTCAACACCAAGACGCTCAAATGCAAAGCGGACCGAACTTAAATTGGCACAACTCGTATCGATAATGACTAACGAGGTCATGCCAGCATTCCTTTACTCGACGGTAGGGCGCCATCCGCGGTGCGTGCGATAGCCTGTCGAAGTGCACGTCCGAACACCTTGAACAGACTCTCCACCTGATGGTGGCTATTGCCCTCGGTGGTCGATAGGTGCAACGACACCGCCATGGCATCGCTGAGTGAGCGGAAGAAATGTCCGACCATCTCGGTCGACAGTTCACCCACTTTGTCGCGGCTAAAATCGGCTTGCAATTGTAAGTACGGACGTCCTGACAAATCTAACAAGCACTCTGCGCGACATTCGTCCATCGGCAGGGCAAAGCCAAATCGACCAATACCACGTTTGTCACCCAATGCTTGACGCAATGCAGCACCAAGCGCTAAAGCTGTATCTTCCACCGTGTGGTGTTCATCAATGTGCAGGTCACCTTGCACTTCAACGCTCAACGCAAATCCAGCATGCGTCGCAATTTGCTCCAGCATGTGGTCAAAAAAGCCAATGCCAGTCGCGAATTTCAGCGGTTGCTGAGCATCCAAATCGAGTTGAATACGAATGTCGGTTTCGCGGGTTTTGCGGTGCACTGTGGCAGTGCGCGGACGATCCAATAGTTGATGTTGGATGGCACGCCAATTCATCTCACTTGGACTGTATTTAATGCCGCGGATGCCCATATTCTCGGCTAGTTGAATATCTGTCTCACGGTCACCGATGACATACGAGTCGGTGAAATCGATACGGCCTTGCTGCAAGTAATCTTTGAC
>DASSWH010000095.1:0-16957 GCA_035705175.1 Pseudidiomarina sp. | reverse complement strand
CAAAAAAGTATTGGGTATTGAATAGTACGAGCAATTAATTGCGGCGCTCACCAGCGAGATAAAATGCGCGGGTGAGTTGCCGAAACTCAGCAGTATAATCACCACCCTTCGTCCGAATATTCAGTGATTCTTTAACACTCGCAGAGCCTGCTAATGTCCATTCAAGCAACACCAGTTTTGCTGGTTTGCCGACGACTGTAGCTACCTCACAACGTCGCTGTAACGACAGCCTAGCCGGCACCTGCAGTTGCGTTTCTGCCGTTACTGGCAATACCCAGGCGATGCGACCATGTGGCCGTAACCATGAGGTCATTCGTGCTAACCATGCCGTCAGTGGTAATGAACCTTGTCGAGCCAGTCGACGTTGCTCTGTTGAGCTCTGTAACTGCAGAGGAAAGTAAGGGGGATTGCTGATAATAAGATCCAATTGAACGGCGGGTTGCCAGTTAAAAAAGTCCGCTTGATAACACCGAATTTTATCTGGCCAAGGGCTTGCCGCGATATTTTCTTGGGCTTGCTGAACCGCAGCGGCATCCATCTCAATAGCGTGGATCTGTGCCGTTGCCGCGCTTCGCTGAGCCGCCATCAGAGCCAAAATACCGCACCCCGCACCCACATCCAGAATAGCTCCAGTGCTGGACTCAACGGACATCCACGACCCTAACAGCAGACTATCAGTGCTAACTTTCATCGCGCAGCGATCATCTTTCAGGTAAAATTGCCGACATTGAAAGCTCATAATGAATCATTGCGCTCAGTCATCGTGGTTGTGCGCACTAGTTTACAGGAAAAAATGATGACACCCGACTGGGATGATCTTGAATTAGATGAAGCGTTAGTTGACGTTTTACTTGGCGCCGAAATCAATAAACCTGCGAAGGTTCAACAGGCAGTCATTCCTGAAGCGTTAGCTGGCCACGATTTGTTGGTAAACTCGCCAACCGGCACAGGCAAAACACTCGCGTTTTTGCTCCCTGTATTACAGCATTTATTGGATTATCCACGGCGTCAGCCAGGTCCTGCGCGCGCACTCATTTTGGCTCCAACTCGCGAGTTAGCGCAGCAAATCTGGGAACAAGCCGATGCCTTTGCTGAAACCACTGAACTCAAATCTATACTGGTAACCGGCGGTGTTAACTACGGTAGCCAGCATGAAACGCTCGAAGCGAGCCACGATATTCTAGTTTCTACACCAGGTCGATTACTCGATTTAATCAGTGCAGATCGCTGTAATCTCGAACTGGTAGAGTGCTTGGTGATTGACGAAGCCGATCGGATGCTCGATATGGGCTTCGCCACAGCAGTAAAACAGTTAGTCAATGAAGCGCGCGGTCTGAAACAAACATTGCTCTTCTCTGCAACACTGGATTCACCGGGTGTTCGTTCTTTCTCAGCAGAGCTGCAGCAAGATCCGATCACGCTGACGATTGAACCGTCGAAGCGCGAAAAAGGGAAAATACTGCAGCGTTGGTATCAAGCCGATACCTACGAGCATAAATTGAAGTTGTTGATTCGTATCTTGCAAGACTTCCCCGGTCGGCGCGTAATCTTTGTACGGACCCGCGAGCGCGTCGATACGTTAGCTGGACAGTTACAAAGCGCAGGTATTCTGAACCTGACCTTGCGCGGTGATATGCCACAGGATGAACGGCAAAAGATTATTGCTCGAATGGAAAAGTTCGATAACAGCACTATGATTGCAACTGACGTCGCTGCGCGTGGCCTTGATATCGATGACATTGAAGTGGTGATCAATTTCGATCTGCCGAAACAGGCTGATGTCTATTTGCACCGTATTGGTCGTACCGCGCGAGCCGGCAAAACCGGAACAGCAGTCAATATTGTCGAGGCGCATGATGCGCAGCTACTTAGTCGAATTGAACGCTATCAGAAAGCGAAGATTGAACGTCGGGTCATGGCAGATTTGAAGCCACAGTATAAATTCCCTGGCGCGGCCAAGAAAAAGAAAGCTAAAAAAGTGAAGTCCAAAGCGAAGAAACGTTAATTCGTTTCTTCTTTGACTCGGGCTGATTTTTTCCGATGATAACGCCAAAGCGCCCACTGATAATACGTTGCGGCGCCCGCGGCGTCAGCCACAAGATCCCAACCGTTGGCTGAACGATAGGGCATTAAACCTTGAATGTATTCAATGGCAAAACCATAACCGGTTAAGATGATAACCGCGAGCCACCATGGGATGGGAAAGGCTCGGTGAAAAGTCCACGCTAGAACGAAGAATGCGACGAAGTGCACCACTTTATCCAAATGTTCGAAACGCGGCACCGCGTTTGCTTGAATTTGGATCAAAAAAGCAACCGATAACCCGATCAGAACGAATACAAATAACAACCGAGCGAACCATCGCTTTGACATGATACCTTCCTTGCCGGACCATTTAAGAATAAAGCTGAACTTTCAACACAGCGACGTTTGAATAGCCCTGCTCTTGCAAATATAAAGCTTGTAACTGACTCATCACACCCTGCTCACAATACAGCAGATAGGTTTTTTGCCTATCTAATTCGGCAAAACGACGAGCTAATTTAAAAAACGGTATATGGTGCACCGGAGCGCCAACCTCATGCTCATTCAAAGGTTTCACCTCCTGCTGGTCTGCACTACGAATATCGATTACTTCAGCATTTGCAGGTACTGAGTCAACGGTGTTTACCGCCTGGACCTGGCTTGCAAGTTGTTCACCCAGCGAGCTGACTTCTACAACATTTGCCGCCAATACCTGACGCTCAATGAAGCGAACGTCCAGCTTCGCTTCCGCCTCGAGAACCGCTTGCGTGGCGGCTTTAACATTTGGCTTGACCGAAATGACACCGCAGTATTCTGGCATACTTCGCGCTAAATCAGCGGTACCAATTTGTTGCGCAATGTTAATAATCTCTTGCTTATCCATAGTAATGAGCGGACGCAAGACTAATTTATTGGTTGCCTCATCAATCACGCTCAGGTTACTGAGTGTTTGACTCGACACTTGCCCCAGTGCCTCGCCCGTCACCAACGCCGAAACATTCAGTCGGTCAGCGACAATTTCAGCTGCACGCAGCATTTGCCGCTTCAGCACTACGCCCATCAACCCAGTGTCGACGTGCTCGATAATCTCTTCAACAATAGGCGCAAAGTCAATACTGACAAATTTTAGTGGGTGTGACGAGGCATACCGTTGCCATAAATAGTGAGCAGTTTGCCGGACGCCGGTCTCATGTTGCGCACCGCCTAAATTGAAAAAACAAAAATGGGTGCGAGCTCCGCGTCGTAACAATTGAAAGCTCGCCACACTCGAGTCAAAACCACCCGACAACAAACTCACCACAGTTTCTTGGGTCGGTAGCGGAAAACCTCCGAGTCCAGTGAGCTTATGTCCAAACACGCGCACCGTATCGCGGTCGATTTCAATCCGCACTTCAACCTCTGGCTGCGTTAGATTCACACGTGCGCTCGGGGCCGCAGTCAATAACTTGGAGCCAACTAATTTTGCGACATCCTGCGAGCTGAAGTGATGTTCACCTTTACGATTTACCCGTACCGCGAAGGAACGATCCGTAATGTCGGCGCCCCAAGTTGCAACGGTCAGTTCAGCGATAGCGGCAAGGTCACTTAGTGGCTGCTCATACGACTGACTAAACCAAGCAATACCCGGAACATCGCGCAATAGTTCAAGCACACGTGCCTCCATTACGGACTCTTGCTCTTGCCCTTGCAACGCGTCTTTGGCGATAACCAGTTCGATGCGATCCCAACACCACTTTACTGTGACTGGCAGTTGCTGCTGCCGCAAGATACTTTTCAAATTATTGACTAAAACTTTGCCATAGCGCTTCCGAACCCCTTTACTTTTAATCGTGATTTCAGCGTGCAGGCGAATAATAAATTTCATGACTGTGGAGTACTCTTTATCGCATGGAATCCGTTCCGCGCCCAAAAACCCTTACAAAGGCGCAAAAGGGCGGTATTATAGCTGATTTGACCGAGTCACGGAATCGCGGTAATTTGTGCGCCTCAAAGCGCTCACGCTAACGAATACAGGGGATATCCCGGATGGCAGACACTCCAGCAAAATCAACCCAAACACAAGCCAATGAGCTGACGTTCGAACAGGCTATGCAACAGCTCGAACAAATCGTGTCTCAGCTTGAGCAAGGCGATATGCCACTGGAAGGGGCATTGCAACAGTTTGAACGTGCCATTGCGTTGTCACGAGTCAGCCAACAAAAGCTGCAGCAAGCTGAGCAAAAAGTTAGCCAGTTAATGCAGCAGCAACAAGGCGAATCCCTAACGCCTTTTGCTGAACCGACAAGCCAAGAGCCGAAGCAAGAGGATAATGCGTGACTCTGACCGCAGTATTGGGTGCCGCGCGGGAACGTGTTGATCAATTTCTGACTCGCGCATTAGATCGTTCAGATCGCCCAGCGATGCAACTCAACCAAGCCATGCAATATGCACTGCTATTAGGTGGCAAACGCGTTCGTCCTTTTTTAACGTATCAAGTGGGTCAACTCTGTAACGCCGATGCAACGGTGTTAGACCATGCCGCCGCAGCGGTTGAGTGCATCCATGCGTACTCGCTCATCCATGATGATTTACCAGCCATGGATAATGATTCCCTGCGGCGTGGACAGCCGACCTGTCATATCGCCTTTGATGAGGCGACAGCGATTCTCGCGGGCGATGCCTTGCAATCGCTCGCTTTTGAGATCCTCAGTTCAACGACTTTAAAGCTATCTCCAACGGCCCAAGTGGCAATGTTGAACGTGCTCGCGAGTGCGAGCGGTGATCGCGGTATGTGCGCTGGTCAGGCTTTGGATCTTGATGCGACGGGTAAACAATTGCTTGAGACTGAACTGGCACAAATTCACCGCCACAAAACCGGAGCGCTGATCCGCTGTGCAGTAACGCTTGGCGTGCTAGCCGGTGATAGCGCTGCGCAACAATGGCGAACAGATTTCGAATCGTTTGCGGATTACCTCGGATTAGCCTTCCAAGTTCAGGATGATATTCTTGATGTGACGGGCAATACGTCGGCGCTCGGAAAGTCACAAGGTAGCGATAGCGCAGCCAATAAGGCGACTTATGTGAGCGTGCTTGGTTTAACTGGAGCACAAGAGTGCTTACACAATCTCCACCAGAAAGCACTTCATGCCCTGCGCAGAATCCCTTACAATACCCAGACATTGGAAAGCTTTGCAGAAGCTTTATTAAATCGGGATCATTAACGACATGACAGTACCTGGCAGTCATTCAGCAACGCAGTATCCACTGCTGGATGCAATCGACGTCCCAGCAGATTTACGTGAACTTTCGGAGCGACAGCTCCCGCAAGTATGTGCTGAGGTGCGCGAGTTTCTGTTGAACTCTGTGAGTCGTAGTAGTGGCCACTTGGCTTCTGGCTTGGGTACCGTCGAACTTACGGTAGCACTGCATTACGTCTATACCACGCCGTATGACCAGTTGGTGTGGGATGTCGGTCATCAAGCCTATCCGCATAAGATTTTAACCGGGCGCAAATCACAATTACATACCATCCGCCAAAAAGATGGTCTGCATCCGTTTCCATGGCGTGACGAAAGCGAGTACGACACTTTATGCGTGGGTCACTCGAGCACTTCCATTAGTGCTGCTTTGGGTATGGCTATTGCTGCTGAACGCGAACAAACGCAGCAGAAAGTCGTAGCCATTATCGGTGACGGCGCCATGACCGCCGGAATGGCCTTCGAAGCGTTAAATCATGCCGGTGATATTGACCCTAACCTGTTGGTTATTTTGAACGACAACGACATGTCGATTTCCGAAAATGTCGGTGCCTTGAACAATCATCTAGCACGCTTGTTATCGGGTAAAGTGTATACCTCTATCCGCGAAGGTGGTAAGAAATTACTGCAAGGGATGCCAGGCATCCATCATCTAGCGAGTCGAGCTGAAGAACATATGAAAGGGATGGTTGCACCTGGAACCATATTCGAAGAATTAGGGTTTAATTACATAGGTCCAATTGACGGACATGATGTAAACCTACTGGTCGATACCTTACGCAATATGCGAAAGTTAAAAGGTCCACAATTTTTACATGTGGTCACGCGCAAAGGTAAGGGGTATGAACCGGCTGAAAAAGACCCGATTGGTTATCACGGCGTCCCTAAATTTGATCCCGCCATTTCGTCACTACCGAGCAAGAAGGCATCAACCCCCTCCTATTCGCAAATATTTGGCGATTGGTTGTGTGAAATGGCGACTCATGACCCGAAACTGATGGCCGTAACGCCAGCCATGCGCGAAGGTTCAGGTATGGTCGAATTTTCGCAACGCTTCCCGCAACAGTACTTTGACGTTGCTATTGCAGAGCAACACGCTGTTACCTTCGCGGCAGGATTAGCAATCGGCGGCTATCGTCCGGTCGTTGCCATTTATTCGACCTTTCTACAACGTGCCTATGACCAGTTGATTCATGACGTAGCCTTGCAGAATCTACCGGTATTATTTGCGATTGATCGCGCGGGAATTGTTGGTGCGGATGGCCCTACCCATCAAGGCGCATACGATTTAAGTTATTTGCGCTGTATCCCAAATCTCGTGATCATGGCACCGAGTGACGAAAACGAATGTCGGAATATGCTCTTCACTGGGTATCGACTGAATCAACCTGCCGCGGTTCGGTATCCGCGTGGCAACGGCAGTGGTTGTGACCTGGATGCAGAATTGCAAGCATTAGAAATTGGCAAAGCTCGCCCAGTCCGAACCGGTAAAAAAATTGCGATCGCAAGTTTCGGTACCTGCCTTGCCGATGTGATGCCGTGTGCCGAAGAACTCAATGCCACCGTAGTCGACATGCGGTTTGTGAAACCGCTTGATACAGCTTGCATTGAAGCGCTGGCTCACGATCATGATTTGCTCGTGAGCGTCGAAGACAATGCGATTGCGGGCGGCGCTGGCAGCGCGATTGCGGAATATCTGCAAGCGCAGCAGATCAACATCCCATTGCTACAATGTGGTCTGCCAGATATCTTTATTAAGCATGGAACTCAAGACGAGGTTCGAGCTGAACTCGGACTCGATAGTCATGGCCTACTGAAACGTATTCAAGAGCGCGTAGCCAAGATGTAACGTGGCGCCAGCAGCCACACCAGCCAGTATATCGTCAAGCATGATGCCCAAACCGCCGTGCAAATTACGGTCACACCAGCCGATCGGTCCAGGTTTGACGATATCGAAAAACCGAAACAACGCAAACGCCAAGAGTAGGTTCCACCACGTTAGCGGTAATGCAATAAGTGCCACTAGCATTCCGCAGACTTCATCCCAGACGATTGCTGGATGATCGGGAACGCCCATGGCCGCCGCAGTATATCGACATATCCAAATACCCACAGCAGCCAAACATATCGTTAGTAATGCATAATTGAGTACACTTAACTGGCTATGGAGTAACCATAACAATGGCAGTGCCGCTAAGGTGCCGAAGGTGCCCGGGGCGCGACGAGCAAGTCCACTGCCAAAACCTAAGGCGAGAAAATGGATCGGATTACGTAACCATCGACTGGACACTCTAGGCGTTGTTGCCATCTTTGATCCCTGTCACAGACTCACTAAAATGCTCATAGCCGCGTCCATCTGATGGCAGCTGCCACGGTTCGCCATCGAGCTCCAATACTAGTTTATTGGTTTCACTGGTCACGCGGCCAATACAGATTGGTTTGGTGGGTGAATGAGCAATCATCGTATCGAATAAACCGCGTTGGCTTTCGGGCACAGTGAAACAGAGCTCATAGTCATCACCACTGATCAGCGCTAATACTAAAGCTTGGTCTTGCGAAACACTCTCGGTCATCGAAAGGGACAAAGGCAATTCATTCAGACTGAGTCGCGCACCAACCCGCGAAGCTTTTAAAATATGCCCCAAATCACTGAGTAAGCCATCCGAAATATCAATTGCACTGCTGGCAATACCACGCAAAGACTGACCGAGGGCAACCCGCGGCGTTGGAAAGAATAAGCGTTCACAGATCTTTCGATAGTGCTGGTCGGCGACAACTATCTGCTTTTGCTGAACCGCCAATGCCAGGCCGGCATCACCGAGTGCATGCGACACGTAAATCCAATCACCCGGTTTAGCACCGTTACGCAACAACGCCTTGCCTTTCGGGACGACACCATGCGCCGTCACAGTAATTGTTAACGGACCACGCGTCGTATCGCCACCAATGAGGCTGCAATCGTAATACTCGCTCATCTCTCGCAGACCCGTAGAAAAGCTTCCCAGCCATTCTTCATCGACGTGGGGGAGTGTAAGCGCGAGGCTAAACCAGCGTGGTTCCGCACCCATAGCAGCGAGATCGCTTAAATTGACGGCAAGAATTTTGTGGCCGATGGCACGCGCCGGTGTATTGGCATCAAAATGTACGTCAGCAACCATGGTATCGGTGACGACCACCAGATCTTCATTGGTATCGAGCGTGACGATGGCACCATCATCGCCCACACCTACCTGAACGTCATCCCGCTTGGCAAAGCGGTGCGTAAAGAAAGATTCGATGACATCGAATTCGCCGAATGCCATAACAGGCTCTACTTACTGGCGAGCGGGACGCAATGCGTCAATGGCTTTATCCAGAACCCCATTCACGAAGCGGTGGCTATCATCGGCTCCAAAGGCCTTCGCCAATTCGATGGCTTCATTGATTGCAACTTTATATGGCACATCAAGACGGTCGCGTAGTTCGAAACAGGCGAGTCGAAGCACGGCGCGCTCAACATGATCGAGGTCTTTGGCCGGTCGATCCAAGTACGGAGTCATCGCTTCATCAAGGCTCTTCGATTGACCCGCAACGCCACGAACCAACGCTAAGAAATAATCCACATCTATTTTTGATGTGTCGTTATCCGTTAAAAACTGCGCTTCAATATCCGTCATACTGTTTTGCGACAACTGCCACGAGTAAATAGCTTGAACGGCAAGCTTACGGGCTTTACGACGTGCTGCTGGTTTCATTCAATAACCTCTTATAACTGCTTTAGAACGTTGATCATTTCCAACGTACTCAGAGCAGCTTCTGAGCCTTTATTACCGGCTTTGGTGCCGCTACGCTCAATGGCTTGTTCAATCGTATCGGTGGTCAATACACCGTTTGCGATGGGAATATCAAACTCCAATCCAACACGAGTTAAACCGCTATTACACTCGCCTGCGACGAAGTCAAAATGAGGAGTCGCACCACGAATGACCGCACCCAACGCAATAATCGCGTCGAATTGCTCAGACTGAGCCAACTTTTTGGTCGTTAAAGGAATTTCGTAGGCACCCGGTACCTTGACCACGGTAATATTATCCGCACTGACTTGGCCATAGAGCTTCAGAGTATTTACTGCACCCTCAAGTAAGCTGTCGACCACAAAATGATTAAAGCGAGAGACGACAATCGCAATTTTAGCGTTACTTGCGGCAATACCGCCTTCAATAACTTTCATGGATGAATTCCTCTTAACGAAACGGGCGCGATAATAGCATAATTTTTTGCATCAGGCATGTTGTGGATTTTTACCTTCTGCGTGCGCAACAGCTAACTTCACTCGCTCAAGTTCAGAATCAATATCACCGGTAATGATGAGGGCCGGTGTAATTTCCAAAACCTTGCGACGAAAATCTAGCGCAATCGGAATAACGGGGACGCCTGTGGTCTTCGCGATATGCAAAAAACCTTTTTTCCACTCGTCTACTTTTTTGCGAGTGCCTTCAGGCGAGAGTGCGAGTACTAATTCTGGATGTTGTTTAAATTGCTGCACCATTTCACCGACCACCCCTTGTGCAGACCGCCGATCGACCGGGATACCACCGAGCCAGCGGAGCAGTCGATTGACAGGAAACCGAAAAATAGTGTGTTTACCTAAAAAGGAGAGTTTTAAACCCAGTGCTAACATCACAAATACACCCACGAAGAAATCCCAATTACTGGTATGGGGTGCAACAGGGATAATCGCTTGACGGGTGCGTGGCAGTTCCCCGTGAATCTGCCAACCACCGAGCAGTCGCATACCGACGCGACCAACCCAGCGGCTAAACGCATTGCCACGCGTAGGAAAGTCGCCCTGCAAATGTGCAGGGATCACATCGTGCTGCGCTGTCATTGTGCTGCAAGAAGCTCCGCTTTCAGACTCTCCAATTTCAATTTCACACGACGAATATTGTCAGGTCCCATGCGCAGCATTTGTTTCTGTGCATCAGGTAAGCTTTCCAATTCAGGATCGGCATATCGGTACATGACTTTGTCGTCATTCAGTTCAATAACCGTTCCCACTGAAGGGGTCGCCAGCAACATATCAATGGCTTCAATCAACACAGTTTCGGGCTCTGCATCGGGATAGCCAATCTCACTAAGAGCTTGCTTCACCAATGGTTCATACCGATCCAGGCCATCTACTAAAACGGCTGTATCTAGGCTCACAAACCAATCGACGACCGTGTTGTAGCGATCAAAACTGCGCGGATCGACATAAAGTTTGTCATTTTGTTCGAGTACGCGAAACCGTGTTTGCGGTCCTTCGATAATGGCCTTGTCGCGAATGACGATACCATTGCGTAAATTATCGACGAAAACAGTAGCGTCACGCACCAGCTGCTCGCTTCGTAATGGCGCGACAGACTGTTCTGCAGTTTCCAGATAACTCAAGACTTCTGGCGTGCTCTCACCCAACGCCGGCAGCTCGACTTCAGGCTCCGGCTCCGCAACGGGTTCGGCTTCAAGCTCAACGGTTGGCATCGGCTCCGGTTCTGCAATGACTTCGGGTTCGGGTTCGGGCTCTTCAACGTCTACGGCGACGGGAATATCGACAGGCTGAGGGGCTGGCTCCGATTGTTGTGACCACAGCCACAGCACAACAGCGACAGCAATTGCGAGAACAACGATTACCGTTACTATGAGCTTACCGCGACCACTTTCGTCTTCGATTCGGTCGTGTTGGTGTTCAGCCATGTCTTCACTCCTTATTGGTCAGCCTCAGAACGGAGGAATACCAATTCTGTTGCTGTAGATTCTGCCGCGCTGAATCGATAACCGCCGGCTTTGAACTTCTGCAGGTCTGCTATCGATTGCGGTTGCTTGTTCATCATAAATCGCGCCATCATGCCCCGCGCCTTCTTCGCCCAAAAGCTGATAACTTTGTACTCGCCGTTCTTCTCATCCTTGAATACCGGGGTGATGATATCGGCGTTCAACTTCTTTTTGTTGACGCTACTAAAATACTCATTTGACGCAAGATTAACTAGTATAGTTGATCCACACTGCTGCAAGTCTTTATTTAACAATTCAGTAATGGTGTCGCCCCAAAACTCGTAAAGGTTTTTGCCGCGCGAGGTCTCTAGCTTGGTTCCCATCTCTAAACGATAAGGTTGCATCAAGTCGAGTGGTCGAAGTACACCATATAGACCCGACAAGATACGTAAATGTTCCTGAGCGTATGCAATTGCATCTTGATCGAGCTTTTCGGCCGATAAGCCCGCATACACATCCCCATCAAAGGCATAGATGGCTTGGCGTGCATTTTCTAAGTCGAATGGTGTTTTCCAATCTGCGAACCGAGCTGCGTTGAGACCGGCCAATTTGTCACTAATGGACATCAGGCTACCGAGTTGTTGCGGCGATAATTCACGCGCCACTGCAACCAGATCAGTTGCCTCATCGAGCAAACGTGGTTGGGTGAACTCTCGTGTGGGCAGTTCACTTTCGTAATCGAGATTTTTGGCTGGAGAAACAACTGCTAACATTCGATTCTCTCCTTATCGTTAAAATAAATATGGCCTTCATTGAAGGCCATACCCAGTAGACTTTATGATTCGTCTAAAGCATCGGGTCGAGATCTTCGCCCTCTTTTTCCACCTCAGGTGGCATTAAGTCTTCTCGACTAATACCCAACGCATATGCTAAACCGCTGGCAATGAATATAGACGAGTAGGTACCGATAAAAATACCGAACAATAATGCCGTTGCGAAACCATGAATTAATTGGCCGCCAAGGAAGAATAGTGCGAACAATACCAGTACCGTCGTCAAGGAGGTAATCACCGTACGACTCAGAGTATCGGTAATGGCGCCGTCAATAATTTCTTCTGGCGTTCCTTTTCGAAACTTACGAAAATTTTCACGAATTCGGTCACATACCACGACAGTATCGTTAATCGAGTAACCAATTACCGCGAGCAAAGCAGCCAAAACAGTCAGGTCAAATTCAAGTCTCAGCACCGAGAATAAGCCGAGGGTAATAATCACGTCGTGAGCCAAAGCGCCAACTGCACCCACCGCTAAACGCCATTCAAATCGAACAGCAATGTACAGCAAAATACAAATCAGAGCAGTCAGCATGGCCAATCCGCCCTGCTCGGTTAATTCATCACCCACTTGGGGGCCGACAAACTCAATCCGACGCATTTCGACGGCACCATCACTTGACTCCTGCAACGCACGAAGAATTTGATCACCCAATTCTTGAGCTTTCACGCCCTCACGTGGCTCCAACCGAATCAATACATCTTCTTGAGTACCAAAGTTCTGGACGACTGCATCACCGAAGCCGCGCTCAGTCAAAACCGTGCGCACCGCCGGTAAATCGACAGGTCGGTCATAGCCAACCTCGATGACCGTACCCCCGGTGAAGTCCAATCCCCAATTGAGCTGATTGACGCTCAGTGACGCAATAGAGCCAATCAGCAACAATGCACTAAATATCCACGACACGAAGCGGTACTTAATGAATGGGAGAGCATTTTCTGTTTTTACTAGTTCACGCATCTGCTTCTCCTACACCGACAACTTGTCGATACGTTTGCCACCCCAAATCGCATTAATTACTGCGCGCGTTCCAACAATTGAAGTGAACATTGAGGTTAAAATACCAATCGCGAGCGTTACCGCGAATCCTTTGACAGGACCAGTACCAACGGCAAACAAGATAATCGCTGCAATCAGTGTGGTAATGTTGGCATCCGCGATGGTCGATAGCGCGCTATCGTAACCATGATGAATAGCTTGTTGCGGACTGCGCTTGGCTTTGATCTCTTCACGTATGCGCTCAAAGATCAGAACGTTCGCATCAACCGCCATACCGACCGTGAGGACGATACCCGCCATACCAGGCAATGTTAACGTGGCGCCAGGGATCATCGACATGATACCGATAATCAGCACAACGTTGGCGCAAAGTGCCAGGTTTGCGACCATACCGAACTTACGGTAATAGATGACCATGAACAAAATGACCATAATGAAACCGGCCACAATAGCCTGAATACCCATTTGGATGTTTTCGGCACCGAGGCTTGGACCTATGGTTCGCTCTTCGACAATTTGAATTGGAGCGATTAACGCACCAGCGCGTAATAGCAATGCTAAGTTCTGCGCTTCCTGTTGAGAGCCGATACCGGTGATACGGAAGTTACTACCCAACCGCGCCTGAATCGTCGCCACGTTGATCACTTCTTCATGGCGTTCTAAAGCAACAGAACCATCTTCTTTACGCTCACCGGTGGCTTTAAACTCGATAAATAAGGTCGCCATGGGCTTCCCAATATTATCGCGAGTAGCAGCCGACATTTTGTCACCGCCGGCACCATCTAATGAGATATTGACTTGTGGACGTTGGTTTTCGTCAAATCCGGACGACGCGTTGACAATATGATCACCGGTGAGGATCACCTCTTCTTTCAACAATACGTTGCCGCCGTTACGGTTCGGGTACAACTCGCTCCCGAACGGGATACGCCCTGCTTCCGCATCAAACACACTGTTCTCGGTATCTAGGAAACGAAACTCTAGTGTCGCTGTGGCACCAAGAATTTCTTTCGCGCGCGCTGTGTCTTGTACACCTGGCAGCTGCACCACAATGCGGTCAGAACCTTGACGCTGCACCAGTGGTTCGGCGACGCCGAGTTCGTTTACCCGATTACGAAGAATGGTGACGTTCTGTGAAATTGCATAATTTTCGGTTTCACGAATTTTTTCCTCTGTCATCCGTAAACGCAATGTCTGATTCGCTTCATTATCAATCAGCACATAGCCTTCATATTGGTTATCGAGAAATGCTTTCGCCGCGGCATAATCCTCTAACGAACGCAGTTCAATCACGACGTCATTACCGTCAAGGTTCACACCGCTATAACGAATCCGCTCTTCGCGCAAGTCAGTACGCACAGTGTCACGCATCTGATCGAGAATTTTGCGTATGGCTTCGTCCATGTCCACTTCCATAAGAAAGTGCACACCACCGCGCAAATCCAAACCTAATTTCATTGGCGATGCGCCAATACTATCCAACCAGTCCGGTGTCGCAGCAGCTAGATTTAGCGCAACAAAATAATCCGTACCCAACTCGCGCAGTATCGCATCGCGCGCTTCTAATTGGTCACTGGCACTATTTAAACGCACCAACACTTGCTCGTTGTCGAGGGTGACCGATTTAACGTCGATATCGATCGCTTGCAACGCCTCTTCAACCCGACCAAGCGTCTGAGTATCTACAGTGACCGTGCGCCCCGCAGACACTTGCACCGCGTAGTCTTCACCATACAAATTCGGCAGCGCATAGAGCGCCGCGAAGGCGATGATGAACACCACCATGAGGTTTTTCCAGAGCGGAAACTTATTCAACACAACAAATCCTTAGCTCTTATTATAGAGACTTCATGGTTCCTTTCGGCAGTACCGCAGTGACTGCTGATTTTTGCACGGTCACTTCGACGCCTTCAGATAACGCGATGACCATAAAATCTTTGTCTTCGCTTAACTTGGTAATCCGACCGACCATACCGCCATTCATTAACACTTCATCCCCTTTGCTCACGCTTGCAATCAATTCTTTATGTTGCTTGACACGTTTCGCTTGTGGGCGGTAAATCATGAAATAGAAAATCAAACCAAACATGACCAACATGAAAATGAGTTCCATGCCGCCACCTTGCTGTGCACCCGCGTCTTGCGCGTAGGCCGTACCGATTAGAAAGTCCATGAAAGTCCCCTTTTTTATAAAAATAGTTTGGATAGAGATGGGGCTCACTTTAAAGTAAACAAGCCCTATCGACCAGTTTTTGCGAATAGTCGGGCATTCTAACGAAAAACTGGTTAAATAGGGAGTGTTTACACAACGAAGCTAACCTGGATTCATACATGGATATGGAACTTCTGCTCTACATTGTTGATCATCTCGGCGTCGCGGTCTTTGCCGTGGCCGGCACTTTGTTGGCATTTCGGAAGAATTTAGATGGCTTCGGGGTCATTGTTTTGGCGGCAGTTACTGCAATTGGCGGCGGTACGTTGCGCGATTTAATGCTCGATTTACCGGTATTTTGGGTGCATGACCCGAACTATCTTTACACCATTGCTGTCGCCGCGTTACTCACCATTTTTTGGCTTCGACTACGCGATTATATTCACCAAACCACCCTGCTGTTTGCTGATGCTGTTGGTGTCGCATTCTTCACCGTTATGGGTGCGCAAAAAGCGATGATGGCCGGGTTCTCGCCGGTTATTTGCGTCATTATGGGAACCATGAGTGCGTGTTTTGGTGGTATGTTGCGCGATGTTCTGGTGCGCGATATTCCCATGGTCCTGAAAGGTGAACTGTACGCCACAACCTGTCTAGTCGGCGGTTCTGTATATGTCATCATGGTAGACTACACGCCTGCTCTGGCGTTGCTTGTGGGCGGTGTAACTACGCTCATGATGCGCTTAGGTGCCATCCGCTGGCAGTGGACACTGACGGTATTTCATGAGCACGGCGGTCCACGCTAATGTTATCGATTTGGCTGACGGTTCTGGTTGCGAGTGGTTATATTGCCATTCTCTACACCATTGCCTACCGCGGTGATCGACGTCCAGCCAATCAAGTGAAGCCCTACCGATATGCGCTCGCACAAGGTATTCACTGTACCACTTGGGCGTTTTACGGAACCATCACGCAGTCGGCTTATTATGGCTGGGCGATGGCGCCAACTTATGTTGGTGCGATCATTGTTTTTGTCGTATTTCATTCTATCCAAATGCGTCTGTTGCACGCCTGTAAACAACAAAATCTTACCTCCATTGCGGACATGATCGGCAGTCGTTATGGCAAGAATGCGACACTATCTGTCGTGGTAGCACTGATTGCGCTGGTCGGTATTGTCCCGTATATCGCGCTGCAATTACGCGCGGTAACGGGTAGCTTCGCAATGGTCACCGGATTTGATTCTCAACCTTTGCCTTGGTTTGGTGATGTCGCCGCTTTAGTTGCACTTGCGATGATCGGATTCGCTATTCTCTTTGGCACCCGACGACTGAGCCTTGCTGAGCAGCACAATGGCTTAATGGATGCCGTGGCATTCGAGTCGGTCGTAAAACTAGGTGCTTTCATGGCAGTTGGCATGTATGTCACCTACGGACTATTCGATGGCCTCGGCGATCTCTTTGTGCAAGCTGCACAGGAACCACGAGTTGCGGCTGTAATGGCAGGATTACCCAGTGGTGGTTTTGTCTATGTCACACATATTCTGCTCGGTGCCATTTCCATGTTCGTGCTGCCCCGACAATTTCACGTCTCCTATATCGAGAACAACGATCCTGAAGAGCTACGGACCGCTCGCTGGGCATTCCCACTGTATTTATTTGCGATTAATTTTTTCATTCTACCGATTGCGCTAGCTGGCATGATTCTCGTGCCTGAGGCGTCCCGTAGCGATACCTTTATGCTGAGCTTATTGCTGCATGCCGAGCAACCCGTGATGACGCTCATTGCGTTTATTGGCGGCTTAGCGTCGGCAACCAGTATGGTTATTATCGCTACCCTCGCACTCAGTATCATGATGTCGAATGACGTGATCATGCCCTTATGGTTGCGGTTAACGGATCAACGTTTACGAAAGTTCACCTTCAGTCCAGCGCGGATTCTGGGAATTCGACGCTCCACCATTATTGTCATTATTGGCTTGGCC
>DASSWH010000094.1:0-5842 GCA_035705175.1 Pseudidiomarina sp. | reverse complement strand
CTATATTAAACGTCTTGGTAAAAACGTACATATTTACAAATACACAACACACACTATGTTATTTCTCGATAATCAGTGTACAATAATGACGTCGTTTCAGGGAATGATTCTCGTACAAGGTGCCCAATGAAAATATTAATCATCGATCCACAGTTTTTTGTGCGAGCTGGTCTCATTCAGCTTATCACCAGTTATTCAGCCGATGTAGCGATCTACGAAGCGCCAACGTTTGAAATCGCCAGTGAATATCTACGGCACCAAAACGACTACAATCTCATTTTCCTTGATATGGAACTTCCTGACGCAGAAATACGTCCGGTAATGTCCACGTTGAAAAAAGTTTCCCCTGGCGCCCATGTGGTACTCTTCACCTGGCCACGCCCTTTGAGCGATATCCGTCAAGCACTTGGTGCTGGCGTTCGTAGTTATTTGCCAAAAGATGCCAGTGCAGAAGAAGCTAAAATTGCCATTCGTACCTTACTGCAAAATGATCGCTACTTGCCGGAAGAATCGCGACTTGGCGATCCAAGTATGGCGCAAGGTAGTGCTGAGAACTTTTTATCGCCGCGTCAATTAGAGATCATGCAATTGCTGGCTCAGGGCTTATCGAACAAAGAAATCGCGACGATTCTCGGTATCACCGAAGGTACAATACGAGTTCACTTAAGTTCGATCTTTAAAGCAATCAAAGTATCGAACCGAACTGAGGCAACCTTATGGTATTTGCTGCGTCAGAAACGTCTCGTTAGCTAATCATGCAGCTTTCTGATCTGGTTCAATCGCTCGAGCAGCGTAAGCATGCACCGACGGACCAATGGGATCCACCCTATTGCGGTGAAATCCCTATACAGATCGACCAAAATGGTGATTGGTGGTATGCCGGTTCAATCATTCAACGCAAGCGGCTGGTGCAACTCTTTGCATCGGTTCTCGTGCGCGAAGAAGACGACTATTTTCTTGTCACTCCAGCGGAAAAGGTCAAAATTAAAGTTATCGATGCACCCTTCATAATCACCGCCTGGAAAACTGTTGAAAGCGATGGTGAACAGGTTATACAACTTACCTTGAATACGGATGAAACCGTCGCTCTTAAAAACCCCGAACAAATAATCCTAAAAGACGACATTCCCTACATTGCCCTTGGTCAAGGTTTATTCGCTAAAGTGCATCGAAACGTGTTTTATCAGTGGCTCGAAGTCGCTGAACAACGCCCCACAAATGTCGGTCTAGAGATGGTTTTGCAGAGTGCAGGCCAACTATTTGTGATTGGCCGAGTCGTCGGTGAAAAATAGGTCTGTCTAGCACATCTAATACGTACTGAATTTGCTAGAATTCGAGCATCGTACTATGATGCGCAGCCTAACTTGATCTGGAGCATGAGACTGTTGTGATGAAGCCGATTACGGTAACCCTTGCCCAATTAGACTTTACCGTCGGCGCCATTCGACGCAATGCCGATACCATCATTTCGACCTTGCAAGAACACGCTTCGAGTGACTTGGTTATTTTTCCAGAATTAGCGTTGACAGGGTATTCGCCGGAAGACATTTTATTTCGCGACGATCTCGCGCAACAAATGAAGCCCGAATTGCAACGCATTGCTGATGCAGCGGTATCGAGTTTAGCCGTTGTCGGACACCCACAACGTGTTGGGAACGAGCTATTCAATAGTGTTTCGGTACTCCATCGCGGCAAAGTGCTCGCGCGCTATCATAAACAACGCCTGCCTCAATACGGTGTCTTCGACGAACAACGCTATTTTATCCCTGATCACAATCCTTGCGTGTTTACCTGGCAAGGTCACCGCATAGGTTTACTCATTTGCGAAGATATTTGGCATCCAGAACCTATCTCGCAACTGCGAGACCAAGCGGATTGGGTGGTTGTCATCAATGCATCACCTTTCGAAGTCGATAAGCATTCACAACGTCTGCATGTGCTGCAACAACGGGTGTCCGAAGCACAATTACCGATAGTTTATGTGAACAATTGTGGTGGGCAGGACGAACTCGTTTTCGATGGTCATTCGATGGTGATGGCTGCAAATGGAACATTAGTCGCGGAATTACCGCATTGCTTGCCGTGTTGTCAGTCCGTAAGAATCGATAAAACTGGCTGGCAGTCGCTACCGAGTCATTGTGAACCACCACAGCACGATCGCATTGGTGAGGTTTATCAGGCTCTAGTTCTCGCCGTTCGGGACTATGTGCGGAAGAATGGCTTTCAAAGTGTTCTGCTGGGTCTGTCTGGTGGTATTGATTCTGCACTCACCTTAGCTATTGCTACTGAGGCACTGGGCGCAGAGCGTGTGCATGCGGTGATGATGCCATTTCGGTACACCTCACAAATGAGTGTTGATGATGCCGCAGAGCAAGCGCAGACATTGGGTGTAAAGTATGATGTGATTTCGATTGAACCCGTATATAACAGTTTGATCGAGCAATTAGCGCCATTATTCGCTGGCACGACACCCGATATTACAGAAGAGAACTTACAGGCTCGCTCACGCGGGATTTTGTTGATGGCTCTGTCAAACAAATCAGGCGCTCTGGTTTTAAGTACAGGTAACAAAAGCGAAATGGCGGTCGGTTATTGCACCTTGTATGGCGACATGTGTGGTGGCTTCTCGCCATTAAAGGACGTGCCCAAAATGCTGGTGTTTGAACTGTCACGCTATGTGAATCGAGAACGTGAAATTATTCCGCAGCGCGTGATTGATCGGCCTCCATCAGCGGAGCTTGCGCCAGACCAGAAAGATGAAGATTCGTTGCCGCCGTATGAGATACTCGATCGAATTATTCATCTTTATGTTGAACAAGACTGGGCTCCAGCAGCGATCATCGATGCGGGCTATGATCACGATGATGTATTGCGTGTTGTACGTTTGATTGATATCAATGAGTACAAGCGTCGGCAATCAGCGGTAGGACCGAAAATGACATCGCGTAATTTTGGTCGGGATCGACGCTATCCTATTACCAGTCACTATCGCTATGAACTGGAACGCCAAACGACTGAGGGCAATCATGAAAAAAATTGAAGCGATTATTAAGCCATTCAAACTAGATGATGTGCGTGAAGCTCTGTCAGAAGTTGGAATTGCCGGTATGACGGTATCGGAAGTAAAAGGCTTTGGCCGTCAGAAGGGACATACTGAGCTTTATCGTGGGGCGGAATATATGGTCGATTTTTTACCGAAGGTAAAACTCGAAATTGTCGTGCCTGACGATCAAGTCGATCGGTGTATTGATGCCATTATGGATACTGCGCAGACCGGCAAAATTGGTGACGGAAAGATATTCGTCACGAATGTAGAGCGGGTGATTCGAATTCGTACTGGTGAGGAAAATGAAGACGCGGTCTAAGTGACCGCGTCGGTTGATAGCATGAATGTTTTCAATTTTAGAACGACGTGTTATTCGGGAAGTTCTCACGCAATGTTGCAATAGCGTCGTCGCGTAACTCATTTAAATTCAGTTGACCGTAGCAATAAGCCATCACTTCAAGTGCGCGTTCTGCTTCCGGCGTATCACTATAATTTTCTAGTACATAACGGGCGCGGTTAGCGGCCGCAAGATAAGCCTCACGCTTTACGTAATAGTCGGCAACCGCCAGTTCGTAGCGTGCTAATCGACTCTTGATCGCAATCATACGCTGGCGAGCATCACCAACATACTTACTATCTGGATAGCGGCGGATCAAATCAGCAAAGTCATCGAAGGCTTCACGTGCTTTGGTTGGGTCGCGGTCAGAGCGGTCAACGCCTGCAAGCTCTTGAATCGCATTATAATCAGCACGTTGATTGACTAAGCCACGCATGTACATGACGTAATCGATGTCCGGATGGTTCGGATTCAAACGTGAAAATCGATCAATAGCGGCTAGTGCCTTATCGATGTCTGCGAGCTTGTAATACACATATATTTGATCCATCTGAATTTGATGCGCCAAAGGACCAAATGGATAGCGAGTAGACAATGCCTGCAAGGTTTGTGCAGCGGTCGAGTAGTTGCCTGAAGCAATATTGTTCTTCGCACGTTCATAGGTGACCTGAGCGTCACTGAGTCGTGGGTCAAAAATTTCCTCGTCTGGCGAACCGGCACATCCACCTAGTACAAGGCCAGTCATACAAGCCAGAATAATTCGCAGTTTCATAAGTTCAGTTTCTTATCTCTTTTGATTTAACGTACACTATGCAAGATTTCGCATTCTAGCGCAGCCAAGGCTGCTTTCACAGGTCCGATGTAGATTTTATGAGTCAACAGATTTCCTTATCCGATGTAATCCCTGCTTCTGCCAACGGCAAGCGGTTGGACCAAGCATTGGCAGAGATGTTCCCAGATTTTTCACGGTCTCGGTTAAAAACCTGGATCACCGACGGCTGCGTGCAAATTGATGGCGAGTCGGTTGATAGACCTCGTGAGAAAGTGCTTGCCGGTTGCACCGTGTCAATTGTAACTGAATTAGCGGAAGAAAAGCGTTTTGAAGCGCAACCCATCGACTTAGATATTGTGTACGAGGATGAACACATTCTCGTCATTAATAAGCCTGCGGGTTTAGTTGTCCATCCGGGGGCAGGTAACAGCGATGGTACTTTATTGAATGCACTATTACATCATTTCCCAGCGATTGACCAAGTGCCGCGGGCCGGTATTGTGCATCGGCTCGATAAAGATACGACTGGGTTAATGGTTGTCGCGAAAACAGTGCCAGCACAAACGCATTTGGTTTCTGCCATGCAGGAGCGCGAAATTACCCGTGAGTATGAAGCTGTCTGTAATGGTGCTATGACTGCGGGGGGAGTGGTCGAAGAACCCATTGGCCGCCATGCGACTAAGCGCACACACATGGCCGTCGTTGCGATGGGCAAGCCTGCAGTGACGCACTTTCGTGTAGTTGAACGTTTCCGCGCCCACACCCATTTGCGATTACGATTAGAGACGGGTCGAACTCACCAGATTCGGGTTCATATGGCGCACATCCGGCATCCGTTAGTCGGCGATTCAACCTATGGTGGGCGTCCACGACCACCTGCTAAGGCATCGTCAGAATTATTAGAGTGTTTGCGCGGTTTCAAGCGTCAAGCTTTGCATGCTGCGCGCTTGTCACTCCATCATCCAATCACGGGCGAATGGCATAGCTGGGATGCACCTACCCCAGACGATTTTGTCGCATTGCTGGACCAATTGCGCGTTGATCGGCGCTTACATTTAAACGACTAAGTGGACACTTCGAGTAATGGCACACTACTTTATACCCCAGTGGACATTGCCGAATGGAGTTCATGCAGCAATAACAACGGTGCAGGCGCCAGGTAATTTGGCGGCGCACGTGGGTGCCGATCCCGCATCTGTGGTGCGGCACCGACGTCAATTGTTCCGTGCCTTAGCTCTTCCTTGCGCGCCGAAATGGTTAGCTCAATACCACAGTAACGTTGCGGTCGAGTTCGATGTATGTCGCGCTGGAGTCGCTGCTGATGCCATCTATTCGAACCTGCCACAGTCAGTCTGTGCAGTATTGACTGCGGATTGTTTACCGATTTTGCTGGCGACTCCTGATGGACAGGAAATCGCTGCTATTCATGCTGGTTGGCGCGGACTCGCAGCGGGAATCGTTGCTGAAACGTGCCGACGATTTCATTCACCGCTGTGTGACATTATTGCTTACATCGGGCCAGCGATATCACAATCAGCTTTTGAAGTTGGCGATGATGTGTATCAAGAATTTGAGCGGCTCGGTTGGGTTGATTCGCGCACGTTCGCACCCCATATCCGTGGAAAGTGGTGGGCAAATCTCCCATGGCTAGCTGAGCATGCTCTGCGCGAATTGGGTATTCAGTCTA
>DASSWH010000093.1:0-2518 GCA_035705175.1 Pseudidiomarina sp. | reverse complement strand
CGCGTTGGCAAATGGCCTCGAATTGGTATTACGATTTGCAAAACAAGCGCAGTAATGACGCGTTATTCGCATTACAATACAGCGATTGTTGCTGGGCAGTTCGATTTAGCGCCTATCGTCGAATCAATAGAAATGTTGAAGAGCAGATGTTTGGACCCAGTGTAAACGCGCCAGAATTCGACAACGGAATTAGTGTACAATTTATTATTAAAGGGCTCGGTAGTGATAATAGAAGCTTGCTCGATATGCTTGAACAAAGCCTGTTTGGCTATCGTCATCCCTTCCATTTAAGTAACTAGGTAGTATTCATGAAACAACTTTATGTCTTGCTGTGCGTCGCTATTCTTGGCTTCATCAGTGTTACTGCAACAGCTCAAGAGCTGGATCGAGTCGCCGTTATCGTGAACGATGGTGTGGTGTTAGAAAGCGAAGTGCAGCAAATGCTGACCCAAGTAAAACAAAACGCCAAACGCGAAAATATGAGCCTGCCATCTGATGATGTGCTGCGCGTACAAGCCATCGATCGACTGGTCTTACGCGAATTGCAATTACAAATGGCAGCGCGAATGGGCATTGAAGTCAGCGATGCACAATTGCAAACGACCATAAATACGATTGCGCAAGATTCTGGTGTGACGGTTGACCAGATGCGCGAAGACATTGAAAGCAATGGCATGAGTTGGGAAAACTATCGTGAATCAGTGCGCCGAGAGATGATTACGGGTCAGGTGCAACGGAATGCCGTGCAACAACGCGTGTATGTCTCGCCACAAGAAATCAATAATCTGACAAAATTAATCAGTGATATGTCTGAGCAAGAAGTCGAGTATCGCCTCAGCCATATCCTCATTGGAGTTAGTGACGGTGCCAGCAGCGCCGAAACTCAAGAAGCTCGTGAACGAGCCGAGCAAGTGCTCGAGCGACTGCGTAATGGTGCTGACTTCGCTGAAGCAGCGATTACCACCTCGTCGGGCAGCTCCGCGCTAGAGGGCGGTGATTTGGGTTGGATGAACATCAATGCGATGCCAACGCTGTTCGCAGAAGTGGTTCGTGACAAGAGCAAAGGTGAATTAGTTGGTCCATTGAAGAGCGGTGTTGGCTTTCATATTCTGAAGGTTGTCGATACCCGAGGTATTGAATCTGTTGAAGTTGAAGAAGTAAACGCACGCCATATTCTCGTTCAACCTTCGATCATCCTTTCTGACCAACGAGCAAAGGAAATGTTGAGTCAATATCGACAGCAGATTATGAGTGGTGAAGCCACTTTTGCTGATTTAGCTCGTGAACATTCAGCAGATACGGGTTCTGCTGCAGAAGGTGGTAATTTAGGCTGGAATGAGCCAAGTATTTTTGCCGATGCATTTCGTCGTGTGGTCGAAACAGCTCCTATCGGTGAAATCAGTGAACCATTCAAATCAGAGTTTGGTTGGCATATTGTTGAAGTTCTTGACCGCCGGACGCAAGATGCGACAGAGCGCAGTCAACAAAACCGCGCCTATCAATTGCTGTTTAGTCGTAAGTACCAAGAAGAGCTGGAAAATTGGCAACAAGAAATTCGCGATCAAGCCTATATTGAACAGGTTGGTGAATGAACATAGCGCGCATCGCGTTTACGCCGGGTGAGCCGGCTGGCATCGGCCCTGACATCATCGTTATGTTGGCTCAGCAAGACTGGCCATGCGAATTAGTCGTGATAGCAGACCCTGCTTTATTGGAATCACGTGCGGCAACCCTTGGGTTGCCATTGCGTCTGCGGCCCTATCAATCTGAGCAACCTCCCCAGCAGCAAGCCGCAGGCACGCTAACTATCGCCCCAGAGTCGATGCCGGCGCACTGTACTCCCGGGCAACTCGATAAGCGCAATAGTACCTATGTAGTAGCAACCTTAACGCGTGCGGGTTTAGGTTGTTTGAATGGAGAGTTTGCCGCGGTAGTAACGGGTCCCGTGCATAAGGGTGTGATTAACGATGCGGGGATCGTTTTCAGCGGTCACACCGAGTTTTTCCAACAGCAAGCGCAGGTTGATCAAGTGGTTATGATGTTAGCCACCGCCGGGTTGCGCGTTGCATTAGTCACCACACACTTACCACTGCTTGCAGTCCCGCATGCCATTACTCAAGAAAAAGTCCTGTCGGTACTACGCATTGTTCAGCACGATTTGCAGCATAAGTTTGGGATTGAGCAACCCCGACTTCTCGTTTGTGGCCTCAACCCACATGCCGGTGAAGGTGGACACTTAGGTCGCGAAGAGATCGATGCTATTGAACCCGCTATTCGTCAGGCACAAACGGAAGGGTTGCAAGTAAGTGGGCCGTGGCCTGCAGATACAGTATTTCAACCGCATTACATTGAAAGCGCTGATGCAGTCATTGCGATGTACCATGACCAAGGCTTACCTGTGCTCAAGTTCAAAGGTTTCGGGCAGGCGGTAAATATCACGTTGGGATTACCCTACGTGCGCACCTCAGTTGACCATGGCACGGCTCTTGATCGTGCCGGAACAACGACTATCGACATT
>DASSWH010000092.1:0-12789 GCA_035705175.1 Pseudidiomarina sp. | reverse complement strand
ACTCGTCGCGCTTGTGAAATGAGATTGAATATGACTACACTCAACACATGGAAGAACACTTAGGTTAACGGTGATATGACGACAGTATCTGAACAACAACCCAGTCAACGTCCGAGCTTTATTATTGATGCGTGGGACTTTTCACAGCATCCGGCGGAACCCATCCACGCGAACTTTCATGAGCGACAGCACAGTTGGTTTCATTTTCAACGTGATATTGCGGACTTAGAGCAGTGGTTGATCGACTCCGGTATTCCAGAACCTTTGATTGACGCCGTGATTGCAGAAGATACACGACCTCGGTACGAGCGAGTGGGGGAAGGATATCTGCTGATCTTACGGACAGTCAATTTGGCCGAGGGAGCCGAACCTGAGGATATGCTGAGTCTACGGATACTCTATTACGGAGGCAATATTTATAGCTTCCGTAAACGTCCCATCAAGTCAGTCGGAATTGTACAAAAGCGTCTCGAGGACCGACAGGGACCGGAGACATTACACGATTTTCTAGTGATGTTGATTGAGGAAATGAACAATCGCATCGAAGAATTTATTGATGTGATTGAAGAAGAAATGGAAGCGCTAGAAGACGATGACGATGGCACGACATCGAGTCGTCAGGCGCAACTAACAAAACTCCATCGGCGTATGCTGCGTCTCACGCGTTTCTTGAGGCCGCAGTTGACCGCTTTGGAGCGAATGGCCGCTGATGGGTCGAAATGGTTTGATGCTGAGTTAGTGCAATGGCTGCAAAATGAGCGAGATTCGACGCACCGGATTCTAGAGTCGCTGGATATGCTGCTGGAACAAGTCTGGATGCTTCGCGAACATCTGCAGCAGCAAGTGGCCGAGAAAATGAATCGGAATACGTATTGGCTCTCAATGATCGCGGGAATATTCCTGCCCATTAGCTTTTTGACTGGCTTGTTTGGCATTAATATTGGCGGCATGCCGGGAGTCGACCATGCGAATGCGTTCTGGATATTTGTCTATGTATTGCTCGGTATAGGTGTGATCGAGTTTTTGTTACTACGCCGATTGCGCTTCTGGTAAGGGGCTGACGATGGGGGGCTCGGTTTCAAAACCGGGCAACTCACAGTGATCTGCAGCAAAGACTACCAGATGATCAAACTCGGGACGTAAACCAATTTCTGAACCCACTTCCAATTGCTCATGCGAGGGACTGAGTGTCAGTATTTCGATACCAGAGCTCAGCTCAACACTGTATAAATTATGGGCGCCGCGAAAGCCTCGGGCTTTAATCACGCCGCGCAAGCGACTGCTGTCGTCCGGGACAATATCATCGGGTCGAACCAAAAAACTGACCGGTGTGCCACCAACAATATCGCGTAATGCTGAATGCTCCAGCATACCCAAGGGGGAGGCCAGCGAGCCGCTGGTGTTCACAACCCCTTGTAATAAGACACCATGACCGATGAAATCAGCGACTAATTGATGGCGCGGCTGGTGGTACAGTTGATAAGGTGTTTCCCATTGCAATAACTCACCTTGATACATCACTCCAGCTTTGTCGGCCATCGCGAACGCTTCTTGCTGATCGTGCGTGACCAATAGCGCAGTGATGCCTTCTTGCTTCAGTAATTGACGTACTTCTACTGCAAGCTTTTCCCGCAATTCAGCATCCAGACTCGAAAAAGGTTCATCAAGCAACAACAGACTTGGGCGCGGAGCCAGCGCTCGCGCTAAAGCAATGCGTTGCTGTTGGCCGCCAGACAATTCATGTGGATAGCGCGACTGATAGCCAGGCAAGCCAATGCGTACCAGCAACTCATCCACGCGTTGATGTTTTTCTGCAGCGGCTGCCTTGCGCATCCCGAAAGCAATGTTTTCAGCGACAGTCAGATGTGGAAATAAAGCGACATCTTGGAATACCATACCGATACCCCGAGATTCAGGCGCTACCAACGTTTGCGCGGACGACATGACCTGGCCGGCAATGGTAATAGTGCCTTGCCGGAGCGGTTGAAACCCAGCAATACTGCGCAGTAATGTTGTTTTGCCGCAACCACTAGGGCCCAAAAGACAACCTATTTCGCCAGCTTCCAGTAACAGCGATACTGACCGCACAATAGCGGTCTCACCAATATTCACGGTAATATTATTAAGCTGTAACTGGGACAAACTCAGGCTCCTTGAGTGCATGATGCTGCGATTTTAACATGGCTCGCGACAACAGGATAACTGGTATCAAACCGACGGCAACCATCATTAAGGCGGGTGGCCCGGCATCGGCTAGGCGTTCATCGCCAGCCATTTCGTAAGCGCGAACAGCCAGCGTATTAAAATCAAAAGGTCGTAATACCAGTGTGGCGGGAAGTTCTTTGAGTACGTCAACACCAACCAGAATAACTGCTGTCAACACGCTTGGCCGTAACAGCGGGATATGAATGCGCCGTAACACCTGCCAACCGCTATACCCTTGAATACGTGCTGCTTCATCCATGCTGGGCCGAATTTCCGTTAATCCCGCTTGAATAGTTTGCAATGACACGCTCAAAAACCGCACGGTATAGGCAAACAACAGCGCAAAGAGTGTACCACTTAAGAGCAGTCCGGGATTGTAGTTAAACCAAGTTTCACTGAGACTGATTAGCCAGCGGTCAACCACGATTAACGGCACCATCAGGCCTACAGCAATCACAAGACCGGGGATGGCGTAGCCAAGGCCGGCAAAATGAACGCTAAAACGCACCATGGGTGTTGGTAGTTGACGGCGACCATAAGCAAGCCAGAGCGCCAAGGCGACCACAAGGAGTGCTGCGACGACGGCCAACATAAAGCTGTTCCATGCCAACTGCCAAAACTCAGGCTGCAACCATACTTCGGCGCGTTCTATTGACCAACCAATCAGTTGCAACGCGGGTAGGGCGAAGCCTAATATGAGCGGCAGCCAACAAGCACTTGCGGCCACAACTGCTCGCCAACCGTGCAATTGAAACGGTAAAGCTTTGCGATGATGTTTATGATCATAACGAGCTTGCTTGCGTGACCAACGCTCAAGAAACATCAGTAACACAACCGCAACCAACAACAACCCAGCAAGTTGGATAGCGCCAGGGAGATCGCCGAGCCCATACCAAGTGCGAAAGATCCCCGTCGTAAATGTCGTTACACCAAAATACTGAACGGTTCCGTAGTCAGCCAATGTTTCCATGAGTGCGAGTGTGGTGCCGGTGACAATTGCTGGTCGCGCGAGCGGTAGCGCGAGTCGTCGAAAACACTGCCACGGACTCAGACCAAGACTGCGTCCGGCTTCGATCGTAGTGGCTGACTGCTGTAAAAATGTTGCTCTGGTAATGAGATAGACATAGGGAAACAAAACCAATGACAACACGGTGATTGCACCACCGATACTGCGGACTTGAGGAAACCAATAGTCACCATAGCCCCAGCCGGTTAAATCACGTAACGCGGTTTGCACCGGACCTGCGAAGTCAAACATTCCGGTGTAGGTATAGGCGGTAATATACGCGGGCATCGCGAGGGGTAATAAAAGCGCCCAAGTCAGTATTGAGCGCCCCGGAAATTCGCAACAGGTTGTCAGCCAAGCCGTAGTGACGCCAATCGTGATAACGCCGATAGCAACACCAATCAAGAGCCAGGCCGAGTGGCTTATGTATTCGGGAATGACGGTTCGCCAGAGGTGCCCTAATGTGGACCAATCACCATTCCAAGAGAGTCCGAGAGTATGCGCAATAATAACGAACAACGGCAGCCCGATCAGGACTGCCGTGATGAATAGACTGAGTTGTCTGAACCGCGAGTGTCCAGTCGAACTCATCAGCATTTTATCTCCACCCGGCACGATTCATCAGACGCACGGCTGCCGCATTATTCTTGCCGAGATACTCCATGGAGATGTCGTCCATTTTAAACGTGCCCCATGATTGTAAACGCTCACTCCATTCAACATCCGCTACCGCTGGATACTCATTGTTCGTTGCTGCATACCATTTTTGCGCAGCGGGTGAGAGTAGAAACTCAATCAGTTGTTTGGCGGCATCACGATTTTTTGCATGTTTGGTAATACCAATGCCACTCACGTTTACGTGCGTGCCATGACCATTCTGGTCAGGCCAAAAAATCTTAACTTTTTCGGCGGCTTCACGTTGAGCCTCGTCGTCAGAGGTTTGCATGAGTCCGAAGTAGTAGCTGTTGGCAACCGCTAAATCACAGACGCCCGCAGCAACCGCTGCGATCTGGTCGCGATCACCACCGACTGGAGGCTTGGCTAAATTAGCAACTAAACCGGCTGCCCATTCTTCAGTTTTCTCTTCGCCCCAATGCTCGAGTAGTGCTGCGGTTAGAGACTGGTTGTAAATATTATCTGACGACCGAATACAAATTTTATTATCCCATTTCGGGTCAGCAAGATCTGCGTACCCTGATAGTTCGCTGGGATCGACACGGTCGATAGCATAATAAATTGGGCGCGCTCGTAAACTGAGTCCGATCCAACTGTTATCTGCACCGTGCAGATAATCTGGAACTTGGTTCAATAATTCAGTGGATGTGATGGGTTGGAATACGCCCGCTTCTGCAGCGCGATGCAGATTTCCGGCATCGACAGTGAGAAATAGATCGGCCGGTGTATTTTCACCTTCATTTTGCAGGCGCGCTAATAACGCGTCACCGCCACCCGTTAATAATCGAACCTCGATGCCGGTTTCGGCACTGAACTGATCGAGTAACGGCTTGATGAGAGCTTCTTTACGGGCTGAATATACGTTGACTTCGGCCGCAGCGCTTACCGCACTTGTGAATGTTGCTGCGCCGACGAGGGCTGCAGCAATAACTTGAGTGAGCATAGAAAATCGCATTCTCGATACCTCGTTGAGCTGAATGAATAAAATTATATCGAAGAATAAAACCAAATGATATTGATTCGCATTCGATCATGGCTATACTATGCCGCAAATGCGAATCATTATCAATACCAAACATCCGATTCAGGAAGGGTTTTATTATGACATTTCGGTTATCTGCGGTTGCGAGTGCACTCACACTTGCTGGAATTTTACCGATGGTTGCGGTTTCTGCTCCGACAGAATCAGCAGAACCAGACTTGGCTGGTTTGGAGCGAATTACGATACTTGGGTCAGCGGCCGCAGTGGATGCATTGCCCGGTTCTGGTTATTACATGAGCGCCGAAGAATTGGCTCGGTTTAACTTCACCGATATACATCGTGCACTGGCGCAAGTTCCCGGCGTCTATGTGCTGGAAGAAGATGGTTACGGATTGCGCGCGAATATTGGTATGCGAGGCACAGGAACGTCACGTTCTGACAAAATTACCGTGATGGAAGATGGCGTATTGGCAGCGCCCGCGCCCTATGCGTCACCGGCGGCTTACTATTTTCCTACTTTCGGTCGTATACAGGCTCTTGAAGTGATTAAGGGTGGGGCAAGTGTTGCCTATGGCCCACGGACTACAGGTGGTGTCCTTAATTTAGTGTCTCGTGCGATACCGGATGCCTCATTAGCTGGTCAATGGCAAGCAGCAATGGGTTCTGATGGCTATGGCAAACTGCATGGTTGGGTGGGTGGCAGTAGCGAACGCTTTGGCGCTGTGGTGGAAGGATATCGTCAGCAAGCGGATGGCTTTAAAACGCTGCCGAATGGAGCCGATACGGGTTTCTACAAAAATGATTTTTTGATGAAGGCTGCTGCGTTACTTGATGCGTCCGGTCGGCACCGTTTGCATGTAAAACTGAAATATTCCGATGAAGTGTCGGACGAAACCTATTTAGGCTTGACTGCGGCGGACTTCGAAGCGACACCGTACCGTCGTTATGGAGCATCGCAGTTGGATCAAATGACGACTGCACATCGACAATTCCAAGTGGGCTACGACTGGACGCTACGCAGCGGTTCAACGCTGCGCGCAACGGCTTACCGAAATGAATTCGATCGCAATTGGTATAAAGTGAGCAGCGTCAACGGTGCAGATTTAGGTGACGGTGCCGAAGCCATTGCGAGTGCTTTTGATGCCAACCCGCAAGGCAGCCTAACGCTTGATGTAAAAGCGAACAATCGCAGTTATGTTAGCGAAGGCGTGCAAGCCCAATTTGAACAAGCACTCGGAGCTCATCGCCTGGTTGTTGGTGCTCGTGTGCATGAAGATGCAATGGATCGATTCCAGTGGGTTGATGTGTGGCAACTCAATTCAGACTATCGTACTCAATTGCAATCTGCTGGCGTCCCAGGCACAGACTCAAACCGTATAGATAGCGCTGAAGCAACTGCATTTTTTAGTCAGATCTTCCTAGATTTTGGCGCACTCAATGTTGAGGCTGGTGTACGTTATGAAAACATCGATACACGACGCCGCGATTGGGGTAAAACCAATCCGGGGCGCGATGTTGAACCCACTGTACGTGCCAACAGCACCAGCGAAATATTGCCAGCGCTTGGTTTCACGTATCGATTGACTGATGCAGTCGTTCTATTGGCGGGTGTGCAGAAGGGTTTTGCGCCGGCGTCACCAGGGAATTTAGAACAAGAAAATGAAGAATCGATAAACTGGGAATTTGGTGCGCGTTATCGCTCTGGTGCGTTGAGCGGAGAAGTGATCGGCTTCCGTAGCGACTATGACAACATGCATGGAAACTGCACGGCTGCTCAAGGTTGTGATTTGAATACCATCGATACGCAGTACAATGCTGGCGAAGTTCGCGTACAGGGACTTGAAGTCCTCGGTGAATATGGTATCTCGTTGGCGCAAAGTGAGCTCATTTTGGGAGCTTCAGCGACTTTCACTGACAGTGAGTTTAAAAATAGCTTTAACTCAAACCTCGGCACTTGGGGCAGCGTGGTAGCTGGGGATGAGCTGCCATATCAGGCGGATACCCAATATCAACTCAGTGCCCGTTATCTGGCTGGCGCATGGGAACTGAATGCGCAAGCGCGTTATGTGGGTGATATGCGCACACAAGCCGGACAAGGTGCTCCAACAGCGGCACAAGAAATCGCAGCACGCACAGTCGTAGACTTAACGTTGACGTACGCAATTGATCAACAGCAACAGGTACGTGCTGGTATTGATAACGTGTTGGATGAGACCTATATGGTCAATCGCACCAATGGCGGTATACAAGTTGGTAAGCCGCGCACTGCTTTCATTCAATATAATTATCGATTTTAGAAAACTAGACGAAGCTACTCTGGGTAAGCTACCGTAGTATTTATGTTTTGCTTATCCAGGGTGGATTTTTATGTCGAACTTGTCAGCACTGGCACTCATAGGTGTGTTGTCGATTGTGTGTCAGTGGGGGGCTTGGCGACTCAAAATACCCGCAATCCTACCGCTCCTGCTTACCGGTTTGGTGATTGGACCGTGGTTGGGCTTTTTGCAGCCTGACGCGGTATTTGGCGATATTCTATTTCCACTCGTGTCACTTTCAGTAGCTATTATCCTGTTTGAAGGCAGCTTAACCCTGCGTGTTGAAGAAATTCGCGGGCATGGCCAAATGGTGACTCGTCTCGTTAGCATCGGCATGTTTATTACCTGGGTGATGATTGCTGTAACGACGCACTTTTTAATGGAGTTTAGTTGGGAGTTATCGGCATTGTTCGGAGCGCTTGTGGTGGTAACCGGTCCGACTGTTATCCAACCTATGTTGCGATCCGTGCGGCCCCTGTCGCGACTGGCGAATATATTAAAGTGGGAAGGCATTATTATTGACCCCATTGGGGCGCTGTTGGCGGTGCTGGTTTACGAGTTCATTATTGCCAGTCAGGGAGCGGGCTGGGAGCAGGCAATGCAAGCGTTTAGCATAACCATCGGCATTGGCTTTGCCGTTGGTTATGCGGCGGCGAAAATTCTTGCCCGTGCACTGATAAAAGGTTGGTTCCCTCATTATCTGAGTAACGTGGCGACCTTAGCGTTAGTACTCGGTGTCTTCGCATTATCCAATTCGCTACAGCATGAATCTGGATTGCTGACCGTTACCGTCATGGGAATGATCATGGCCAACACGCGTGGTCTTAACCTCGATGATATTCTGGAATTCAAAGAGACGCTCAGCGTACTCCTGATTTCCGGATTATTTATTATCTTGGCCGCTCGCATTGACGCCAATGCCTTTGATCAATTGGGCTTACCGGCCGTGATGTTGTTGGCAGTAATTATTTTTGTAGTTCGTCCAATTGCTGTGTGGGTATCAAGTATTGGTACAAAACTCACGGTGAAAGAAAAAATTCTACTGAGTTGGATTGCTCCGCGCGGTATTGTTGCCGCCGCAGTCTCTGCATTGTTTGCGTTGAAAATGCAGCAACAAGGCTTGGTCGGGTCAGAGTTGCTGGTGCCATTGGTGTTTTTAGTCATACTGAGCACAGTTGTTCTGCAAAGCTTAACCGCGAAACCTCTTGCTCATGCATTGACGTTGCGCGAACCGCCGGCTAAAGGATTCCTGATTTTTGGCGCAAACCTGACCTCACGACTCATTGCGAAATCATTAAAAGAACATGACATTCCGGTATTACTGGCCGACACCAACTGGGAACATATTAAGCAGGCTCGTATGGAAGGGCTTCCGGTTTATTTTGGGAATCCGACGTCTGAACATGCTGAAACGCACATGGATATGACTGGCATTGGGCGAGTACTAATTCTCTCTCCCTATAAACAATTAAACCCAGTTGTTGCACTACACTTTATGGATTGGTTTGAGAACTCGAAGATTCTCGGACTCAATAGCACTAAACATGATGCTTCAGCACGTAATCAACTATCCGAAAGTTATCGTGAACGATTAAAGTTATTTGGTAAAGGAGTTACGTTTTCGAAGTTGGCGAGCTTGACCTTTCAAGGCGCACAGGTCAAAACAACGTCACTGACTGAAACCTTTGACTACCCAGACTATCAGGAACGGTACGGAAATAGAGCAATACCATTGTTTGCGTTCGATGAGCGCAATATTTGTCACGTATTTACCAGTGATCAAACATTTACCCCGAAAGCAGGATGGGAGGTTGTCGCACTGATCTCGGAGGCAGGGCCAGATACGGTCAGTGCGGCCGACGACGATAAAAAATGATGATTGGTTTAAAAGCGCAGTTCGTAGCTGAATTGCGCGTTAACGCCGGTGTCACCGTTATTCCAATCCGTTTCCCAGCGCTCTATCGACATACTGGCCAAGCCACTACCAAGCGGACGGCTATGTTGTAGAGCGAGTTGCCGAGTAGCTGCCGCCAAAGGCGCATAGCGATCAGATTGCTGAGTAATCGATTGCGGAGTATCGCTGGCATCAAAGTCACGGACGATCAGTTCCCAGCGCTCGCCTTGCAAATTGGTTGCGCGTAGACCCGCACTGATGGCCGTCGCATCACTTGCCGCGAGCCGCCCAAGCGGGCGACCGTAGTGATGGTTGATATTGAAGAATCCTGCTCGATCGAACTCATCACCGGCACTGACTTCAGCAAATGCTCGAAGTTGGAACTCGCCCCATAAATGATGAGCACTGAAGCCGGCTAACCACATACTGGAACTATTCTCTAAATCGGCACCCAGCTCGGCGTAGAGTGCTGCGCTCGTTTGTTGACCTAAAACAAGGCCGAGTCGGCCATCGGCGCTAACCGCATGCCAGCGCTCATCGTCGGTAAGATAAGGATTGGTGTTGCTATCTAAAGCACTCATCACGTGAGTCAATCCAAATTGAAGTGAGCCGGCTGATTGAAACGAAATACGATTAGCCCAAACGGGTTCATTGTAATCGTCACCGAAAGCGCTGCGAGCACCAACAAAAGATTGGAAATGAAATTTGCTGAGCGTGCCGATAATTCGGTCAGACTGGTAGCTCACTCGTAATTTAGGTAAGGGGCGCGCACCATCAGATAGCAGCAGGCTATGGTCGCTCGCTACCCCCCAATGCGTGGATAAAGTATCAATCCCCAGAGTGAGACCGTCAAACCGCCATGCTAAATAGGATTCATCGAGGCCAAAATCTTCGTCATCGATCGCATCGAGACGAGCTTGGACGCTCACTCGTGCGGCAAAATCACCACTGGTGTATGCGTGCGCTACTTGCACCTCGGCACGTTGATGACTGCTGCGCAGATGGCGCGGAAAATTGGCATCATCATTGCTATTGACGACCAATTTAAACTGCGTATTGGCGGTGCCTCGCGCAGCTGTTTGTAAACGCGCTTGCAGCAACATCACAGCCTCACGTTCGGCGCGAGTCAAGCGATTGACATCAAGCAATTCCAAGTCTCGCGCCAACGCCCGCCACGACAACGGATAGCTCGTTGTCGACGTGCGCAATTTACCTGCATTTGCCAGCAATTCAATACGGTCGAGAAGCGGGCTATCTGACCGTTCTACCCAAACGTTAGCAACAGCTGTCGTGGACCACATGGCGAGCGCAATTGCGCAGCAGGAAGGTAAGGCAATACGGCGGAAGGTAGTCATGCAAAACTCACGTTCATATAGAGTGGATATGAGTATACTGAAATGTGTTAAGAAATAAATGCCTAGCTTTTCTGAATAAAAAAAGACAATAAATTAACTTATTCTTTAGTAGCTTAGGCTAATGTTTATAAATTGTAATTGAACTATTAAATTCTGTGCGATAGACTCCCTTCAGGAATTGGAAGTACTCATATGGATTGCGGTACTTCAAACGAACAGGGATGTTCGTACCCCTCCCACGAACGAAGAGTACATGGTGAACAGTTCATCGTGAACCGTCATCAGTGAATAATACGTACCAACGCTATTCTGACTCGCGCCTCCCAGTTTTTTATGCTTTTCTATTCAGTTTTCGTTATTCACCGTTCATGAGTCTTTTTGTTTATACTAGTCTCATTCTACTTTTAGTGTTCATAGGTTGAAGACATGCGTCATTCGGTATTCCTAGTTATAGTCGTTATTTTGGCTGGTTGTCAGCCTGCTATTGAGCAGTCTGATACGAACGTGCTGGAGCTACTGACGGAGCTAGATCAACAGCAACTTCCCAATGCCAAATGGAAGTTAACGAGCGATACCTTACAATTAAGTTTTTGTCGAAGTCGTACCAACGAGGCATTACTAGCCGCTTCTGAAGAACTCAATCGTTGGCGTTTGGTTGCTGAAGCGTCAGCATTTCCGCGACAGCGGCGCGAGGGATTAGAGGCATTGGCGACTTTTGCTCGTGATTTCAATATCTATTTGTATCAAGAATGGGGAACCGTGAGCTCGCAGAATTACCGTATTGCGTATCGAAGTGATGAAACCGCGCCCAATGTATTTAATGCGCTAGCTCGGATTGGTCGTGATCGGTCGATTTGTTTTAGTAGCCTTGATCAGAGTTTAAATCCGGAGTAAATCATGTCACTGACGTCACAAATTGAGGTCAAGTTGCACGCGGCTTTATCTCCCACGCTGCTGCAAGTGATGAATGAAAGCCATCTGCACGGTACCGCCAGTGATCATTCCCACTACAAATTAATCATTGTCAGTGCAGAGTTTGATGGGCAACGATTGTTGCAGCGCCATCGCCGCGTAAATAAGCTGTTGGCTGACGAGTTAGCTCACGATTTACATGCCCTCGCGCTTCATTTATATAGCCCAGCGGAGTGGCAGCAATTACAACAGGTGCCTGATTCACCTGCATGCCGCGGTGGCAGCCAAAAGCTATAGTCTGGCAACTACTCAGATGTCTTTCTGAATGGAGGTCGGTTACACTGCGCTGCATTCCCTAAAAGTAAGAATAGGTAGGTTGAGACAACTATGGTTATTCATCCAAAGATTCGTGGCTTTATCTGTACTAATGCGCATCCTGTTGGTTGTGCTAAACATGTGCAACAGCAAATTGACTTCATTCAACAGCAGCCGAAGATTGACGCCGTTCCACAACGCGTATTGGTCATTGGTTGTTCAACCGGCTACGGCCTTGCTACTCGTATTGCGGCAGCATTCGGCGCCGGCGCGAAAACTATCGGTGTCTGTTTTGAAAAAGAGCCGACGGAAAAGCGCACGGGCACCGCGGGTTGGTACAATACCGCAGCCTTTCATGATGCAGCGAGAAAGTCGGGCTTGTACGCCAAGTCATTTAATGGCGATGCATTTTCAAATGAAATGAAAGCGGAAGTCATCGAGCAGATTAAAGCTGATTTTGGGCAAGTCGATTTGGTGGTTTACTCACTTGCATCACCGAAGCGGAAAGACCCTAATTCTGATCGAGTCTATAGTTCGACGTTGAAGCCAGTTGGACAAGCCTATACCACCAAAACGTACGACACCGATCGGGACGAGGTGAAAGAAATTTCATTAGAGCCTGCAAACGACGATGAAATTGCACAAACTATTAAAGTGATGGGTGGCGAAGATTGGGAGCTATGGCTCGATGCGCTGAACCAAGCTGGGGTCTTAGCGCCGAACTGTAAAACGACTGCGTACACCTATATAGGGAAAGAGCTCACGTGGCCGATTTATGGGCATGCCACTATCGGTAAAGCCAAGGAAGACTTGGACCGTGCCGCTGCGGCAATGCGCGCTCGATACACCCAGCTCAATTTAGAAGCTTATGTATCGTCGTTGAAAGCGTTGGTCACGCAGGCGAGTTCAGCTATTCCGGTGATGCCGCTCTATATCTCACTGATTTATGGCGTGATGAAAGAAGAGGGGACGCACGAAGGGTGTATTGAACAAATTTACCGGTTGTTAACCGAGGGTCTGTACGCTGCCAACCCAAAGCTGGATGAGGCAGGCCGTTTGCGTATGGATGGCAAAGAAACAAACGATGCAACGCAAGCGAAAATCAAAGCGTTGTGGGACCAGGTCAATCA
>DASSWH010000091.1:0-3842 GCA_035705175.1 Pseudidiomarina sp. | reverse complement strand
AATCACCAACCCCTAATCCGTGACCATTTTGTTGCCTGTGTACGACGGTCATCGGTAACAACATACTCGTCAAACTGACTTGCAGTGGCACACGCATGATTCGGTAAAATACAAACCTTTGCGCCAATCGGCAGCTCAGGCAATTCAGCTTTACTACCGGCTCGCAGCATCATCACCCCATGCTCTTGGCTGGTATTAGCAACTATCAAATCAGAGTAAATCTCACCATCGAGATCCGTGACCACGCCATAGCCCTGATCCACCGCTTGCCTCGCAGTACCACGATCGCGTGATAATGCCATCCAACCCGCGTCGATTAGAATCCAGCCTTTATCTGGGCGATGCCCAATAACAGTCGCGACCACACCCATTGCGATATCATTCAGTGCACAAACATCAATTCCCGCCATAACCAGGTCTTGAAATACGAAAACGCCGGCCCGAACTTCGGTCACGCCAGCAAGATTCTGCGCATACAGTGCGGTAGGTGTAGAACCGACACTTACCATCGAAACTTGCATACCCTGAGCTCGAATCGCCGCTGCAGTGCTCACGGCGGCTTGCCTTTCAGCCTCGGCCGCGGCAGCTTTTCCCGCCGCTGTTTCACAGTGGTACGAGCCACCTGCATGCAGTAATACACCGGCTAAGGCATTCCCTTCATGTAATTGCCGCGCAATGACGAGAATTTCTGGATCACTGGGTACGAGCCCCGCTCGATGCCCGTCGCAATCCAGTTCGATTGCCGCTCGGATGCCGATATTCAAGGTTGCATTGGCACGCAACACCGCCTGCGCCTGCGCTTGACTGTCAAGCAACACAGTCATTCTGGTGCCGCTCTGGACGAGGGCCGCGAGGGGTTCCAACTTGTCGGGACTAATACCGACCGCGTAGGAAATATCCTTATAACCCAATTCAGAAAAATACTCGGCTTCGCGCAGCGTCGATACCGTGATGGGACCGAATGGATGCTTGCACATGAGTTCCGCAATTGGTGCTGACTTTGCCGTTTTTACATGCGGTCGCAGAGTCACCCCAAGCTCGTCCATTCGTTGTTGCAAACGCTGAATATTACGCATCATGCGCGCCCGATCGAGCAATAGATAAGGAGTACGGATGTCCGTAAGTAACATGGGAACCTCATGCGTCGAAGAACGGAAAATAGTGAACCGGTAACAGATGGTTATTGGTTTTCGATTAACGGTTCACTCTTCACTTTTTTCAACTATACTAGCTATATTCATTTAAATATATTGGAGCGATTATGCGTCTTCAAACCACCGCCGAAATCTCAGCTGCCATCAAAGCAGCACGCATTGCTCTCGGTTGGTCGCAAACCGAACTCGCTGAACGCGTCGACACCACCCAAGCCGTCATTTCCAAAATTGAAAATCAAGGTGACGGTCGAGTCAGCACCTTACTCCGCGTACTTGCCGCGCTCGAGCTACAAATGATTGTTCTGCAGCAACGCGACAGTTGCCTGTGGGCCAAGACTAAAAGCTAGATCCAGGCTGTTGCAGAAACTCGATTTCTGCAGGTGACGACTCGCGTCCAAGCACTGCGTTGCGATGCGGATAGCGACCAAACTCTTCAATAATTACCTTATGTTTGTATTCAAACTCGAGATTGTATTCGAGCCCCGGCTGATCAAACAATCGCACTGCCTCTTCGTGAATAGCGAGTGATTCACTGTGCATATAAGGCATATACATAAATGCGCGTTGCAGTGTCGGCAAGTGCTTATCATGTCCGCCCGCTACTGCTTCCTGTGCCAGCGCCAATGCCAGCGCATCGGCTGCAAATGCGCGGCCTGAGTTGCGAAACAAATTGCGAGCAAATTGATCCAACACAATGATTTCCGCTAAGCGGCCACGCGAACTCTCCCGCCACACCCATAATTCCGCAGCGGCTGCTTTTTCATAGGTTGCTGCAAAACGCTTCTGAATGATGGCATCGACATCCGCATCTTGCTTAAACCATTGCTGCTGAGTGAGTTCTTTGAACCAAAAAGTGAGTACTTCTGTGGCTGTCACAGCCATACTTGTCGGGCTTACCATGCGTTGTCCTCGATCCTGCATTTCTTTCGTCGTATTCTTTGCAATAATAACTGCCATACTAGCATGAAAAATACTAAGGAGAATTCCATGCGTGCTATCTCAATCACTCTCTATTGCGCGCTGATCTGCATCAGCTCCATTGCCTTTGCGGTCGAGGCGTCTCACTCCAATCGCGCTGATGCAATTGCGAAAACCATTGATCACTTTCTCTATGGCGCCAGCGTCAATGACAAAACAATTCATGGCGATTTTTGGGCCGAAGATCTGACTTACACCAGCTCTAGTGGCATCCGTTTTGGACGCGAACAGTTAATGTCCGGCATGCAAGACGCCGTGAGAATTCCGGATGACGACGTAGAATCATGGTATAGCGCAGAAAACTTGGAGGTGAAATGGGCAGGCAATGCAGCTATTGTCAATTTCACACTAGTTGCCACCGCTGCAGATGGCACCCGTCAGGAATATCTCAATAGTGGTGTCTTAGTGGAGCGCGGTGGTCGTTGGCAAGCCATGAACTGGAACGCAACTCACAAAGCGGATCCAGGCGAATAGGCCGCTAACGCAATTGGTGGTGATGCGGCTTAAAGCGACTCGCCAACCAGCGATAGACAAAGCTAAAACCAGGATACATGGCGATCACCCGACCGCTTTTACTTTTGTACCAGCTGTTGCAGCCTCCCACTTGCCAGACCGTATTGCGCATTTCGTGATGAATCATGTCGGTATATGCTTCTTCCGCTTGTGGCTTCACTTCAATACTCAATGCCGGTGAATTTTGCAGTTCTTGCAAGCAGCGCATGATGTACTTCATTTGCGATTCGATGATAAATAAAGCGGAGGTGTGGCCGATGCCCGTATTGGGTCCAGTGACCAAATACAAATTCGGAAACCCAGGCATGCTAGTACCCAAATAGGCGCGCGGAAACTCTTCCCAAAATTGCTCCACCGTTTTGCCGTCGCGACCCGTCACGCGAAAAGGAATCGAGCCATCGGTGGCTTGATAACCCGTCGCATAGACAATCGCGTCGAGCACAAGTCGCGAGCCTTGGGCGGTTTCGATGCCGCTCTCAGTGATGCGCGCGATACTATCGTTGCGGTCATGCAAACTTACATTGTCGCGCTGCAACGCTGGATATAACGTGCTTGATACCAATATACGTTTACACCCAATCAGATAATCCGGTGTCAGCTTCACGCGCAGTTGGGGATCCTTGATTGTTTTACGCATAAAGCGTTCAGCTTCCGACTGACCAATCAAACGCATCAGTCGCTTCGAGTATTTAAACGCAATCACTCGATACTCTAAGCCCCAATAGATAGCCTTGCGCAACAACTGATACATAGGTTTCCATTTCAGTAACGAGCGTGCCACCTTGCCAAATTTCCAATCATGGCGCGGCAGTACCCAATGCGGCGAGCGCTGAAACACGTGCAAGTGTTCAACATCTGCAGCAATGGCGGGTATCACCTGAGCGGCACTGGCACCGCTACCGACAATAGCAACGCGTTTGCCCTTGTAGTCGAAATCATGATTCCACGCATTGGTATGAAATTGTTCGCCGCGGAACTTGTCATGTCCTGGGAACTCTGGTGTCAGTGGCTGACTCAATGGACCCGATGCACTAATGACGCTGCGCGACCGAAAAATATCGCCTACTTTGGTTTGAATTTGCCAGTGATCATCACACCAATCAATTTGCTGAACATCTTGCCCTGTCTGGGTCTGTTCGCGGAGTTGGTATTTCTGAATAATTTTATTCGTGTAGTCTTCGAGCTCGGGCTGCTCGG
>DASSWH010000090.1:0-7191 GCA_035705175.1 Pseudidiomarina sp. | reverse complement strand
CTTTTCCGAGAACTAAGCGTTTGTATTTTTTATTGGCTTCTTCGCGAAAATCCTCAGCTTCAATATAGATTTCTCGACTGAAGGGTAATTCACGCACACCCATACTTTCATTATTGGGATGATTCGGCGCAGACAAGGTTTCAGTGTGATCTGCTGGGTAGTTCTCAATCACAACTTTTATTGGATCGATGACAGCCATTGCACGCGGGGCATGATGATTCAGCTCGTCTCGAATACAGGCTTCGAGCATACTCATCTCGACCTGGTTGTCCATCTTGGTCACGCCAATACGATGGCAGAATTCACGCACTGAACTCGGCGTATAACCACGGCGACGCATACCTGCGATGGTGGGCATCCGCGGATCATCCCAGCCACTCACCTTGCCCTCTTCCACCAGAAGATGCAGCTTACGCTTACTCATGACGGTGTATTGCAAATTCAGCCGCGAAAATTCTATCTGCTGGGGATGGCAGTCAATACTGATGTTATCCAAAACCCAATCATACAGACGCCGATTGTCTTGAAATTCTAGTGTGCATAACGAATGCGTGATTCCTTCAATCGCATCGGAAATACAATGCGTAAAGTCATACATGGGGTACACACACCATTTATCGCCCGTTTGATGGTGATGCGCAAAGCGAACTCGATAAATAACGGGATCACGCAACACCATAAATGGCGAGGACATATCAATTTTGGCACGTAAACAGACTTCACCGTCTTGGTATTTGCCTGCCGTCATGTCTGCGAATATTTGCAAGTTTTCTTCGATACTTGTGTTCCGGAAAGGACTATTGACGCCAGGCTCTTTCAATGTGCCGCGCATTTCTCGCATTTGTTCTTGTGAGCTGAAGTCTGCATAAGCGAGACCTTTCTCAATAAGTTCGACTGCAAAGCCGTGCAAACGGTCAAAGTAATCTGATGAATAACGCGGTTTCCCTTCCCAGTGGTAGCCTAACCAGCGTACATCTTCTTGAATCGAGTTCACGAAATCCACTTTTTCTTTTAATGGATTCGTATCATCAAAGCGCAAATTACAGGTACCCTGATAGTCTTCTGCGATACCAAAATTCAGAACGATCGACTTGGCATGGCCAATGTGTAAAAAACCATTGGGTTCAGGCGGAAAGCGCGTATGAACCTGTTGATGTTTACCACTAGCTAAGTCTGCATCAATGATGTGCCGAATAAAATTACTACGGGGCGCGTCTGCTGCCATGAATGCGTTAACTCCAGATGGATCGTGTATTCTCAAAAAGGTCAACTATGATCGCAGTTTATTGCGACAGTGGCAAGGGTTTGCCCGGACTGAGATACAGTTAAAACGGGGACCGTTTAAATTTATGATTAACCGCTAAAAAAGCGCTGAAACTGACGCCATTCGATTTGAGCAGCAGCCACTGACTGTTCACGCAAACGCAACTGAGTTCCAGCTGACGCTTGCCCCAACAAACAACGAGACCGCCAGCTCACGGTCCCTATTTTGGGATAGCCACCTAAGGTCTGGCGATCAACCAACATAATGATGGGTTGGCCATCCGGCGGGATCTGAATCGCTCCTATCGGCAAGGGTTCAGAGAGTATTTGCGTATGCGACCAGTCAATCCGATGCGATGCTTTCAATCGCATACCCATACGATCTTGCGCAGCAGTTACCGTATAAGGTTGAGCAAAGAACTGATCAATGCTCGGTCGCGAAAATTGCGAGTATTGTCCGGCCGGAATCACATCTATGGTTAACGATTCCGAATTGTAATCAGGTACATAATCAGTGCGCGGTCGACGCGGCAACAGCGGTGGCAATGAATCTCTAGGTGCAGTCAATACATCATCAACACCTAAGGCAGCGCCACGTCCATTCAAGCCACCAAGCTTATCTCGCGTAACTGTTGCAACACTGCCATATACGGCTCGCGCCACAAAACCACCGCGGACGGCAAGATAACTTCGCAAGCCACTTGCGCCTGGAGCTATTGTCAACACATCACCCTTGCCAACATCAAACACCAACCAATTTGGAATGCGATTTCCATTAAGCTCGACCTGCATCGGCGCGCCACAAACAACCATCTGGGAGCTATTTAGAATGGTCGCCTGAAAACCTCCCAACGTAATCTCAATTTGCGCGGCCCCCGCACGATTACTGAGTAATTTGTTGCCCCATAAGAATGAATATTCATCCACCGGTCCGCCCGTGGTAATACCCTCAGCAAGATGCCCAAATCGTCCACGGTCTTGCAACGTTGCCAGCAGGCCGGGTTGAATTATTTGCGCTATCGCGGAGGCATTCTGCATCGCGTTACCGCCCCTCTTTTCTGAGTCGCTTCAACTCGCCAAGGCTAATCGCTTGGAATCGCACTTTATCACCCGCCTTTAGTCGCGGTAGCTCGACAACTTGCCCGATCAAATTCCAACCACCCGGTGATTCCGATGGGTACACTGAGGTTTGTTGATTGGCAATGGCAACACTGTATCGCGGAACGTTTGCTCGCGGCGTCTCTAACCGCGGACAGCGAATCGCTTCAGGCACGTCGCCCAGGTAAGCAAAACCAGGCGCAAAGCCCAAAGCATAGACGTGATACAGCGGTTGTTGATGCGCAGTGATGACCGCTTCAGTGGTAAGTTGAGCGTACTGCGCAACTCGTTGGAGGTCCGGTGCGACGGAACTGTCGTAACAAACCCGGATGACATGTGTATGGCTCGTTGCAACGACTTCAGAAACGCTGCTAAACCAGTCCGTTGGCGGTCGAATACGTTCGATAAACACGGCCTCATCGAAGGATAATGCGTCATAATAAATCAGTAAACTGCTATAACTCGGCACAACGTCGGCAATACAATCAGCATGGTATTGACGCAACCAACTCGCTAACTTATGTAATAGCTCATTATTGGCGATCGAGAGAGAGGACTCTCGCCCATCATTAACGAGCGTCAACATGACGGCATTTTCGGCGGCAGTTACAAACTCTACGTTTATTCCTACCATAGTTAATCAGCCTTATTGTGCTGCAGCGCCTGACGAATAGATGCAACGGTAGCCACGGCTGCTGGGTTATCCCCGTGAACACAAAGCGTATCAGCGCATATAACGATGGTCTCGCCTTCAACCGTCATAATCGGCTCTGCTCGAGCAAAACGTTTGGCTTGCGTAATAATCTCGGCCTGATTATCAAGCACAGCATCGGCATATTCTCGTGATCGAAGTCTACCCGTGTTGGTGTAGCGGCGATCCGCAAAAGCTTCAAACCAGAGGGGTACCTGATACCGTTCGGCAATTCGTAAATAGGGCTGCTGATCAGCCATTGCTAAGGTCATCAATCGCAAGGGCTCCGGACGACCGCGATTCTCTACAGCAAGTACTGCAACGACCTGCTCAAATAAATCGAGGTTCGCCTGCATGTCGTTATACAGCGCACCATGCGGCTTCACGTAACGCAATACGGCATTTTGTGCTAGACAAAGACTATCGATACTCCCTATTTGTGCGTGTAAAACAGCCTGTAACTGTTGCTCAGTCAGCACCATTGATTTACGGCCGAAATTTTCACGATCAGGATAAGACGGATGGGCACCAATGGTTACGCCATGGTGACGCGCCAACTCAATGGTCGCCGCCATCGTTGGCGCACTACCTGCGTGATAACCACATGCGATATTGGCAAGATCAATGAACGGCATGACGTCTCGATCGCTGGCGACTACCGCAAAATCTTGGCTTTCACCTACGTCACAGTTCAATAACATGAAGAACTACTCTTGGTCGGACTTGGCCGCGGGCTTTTCAGCTCTGTCTTGCTGCTTAGCCGCGGCAAATCGAGCATATCCATATACAAATAAATACAGACCTAAGCCCATACTTGCGAGTTGCAGGGGCGGTAGCATAAGGCCTGCAATTTGATGCGCACCAAAGACCGCAGCCGCCCCAGTTAGGCCCATGGTAATGACGCACCCCGCAATGTAAGTCAAAGGGAGCAACCAACGGTCAAAAGCACGGACACCGATAAGCGTTACCAATGCGCCCAGAATGAGTCCCCAAGCAATGGGAACGCCAAGTTGGTACCAGCCTAAGCCATAGTCAATAATAACCGCTGTCAATTGCGCCTGTGTCGCATTGTAAAACAGTAGTCCAACTAATCCGGCTAGAATAACTAATCGTAATTGCAGTGACATAACCTATCCACTTCGGTGACCCATATGGGTTAATTAAGAATCCATGCACTGAGCGCGACCACAATGATAATGATCGGCAACCACAGTATGGGCGATTGAGCCAAAGTCAGTGACTTGGTCTCTTGTCGTTCTACATTGGCATCAACCGTTGTACTGGGTTGACGAATAAGCCAAACGGCGCCTCCGATCAATAAGCCAACGCCGATGTTTCGCCACAGACCAGAATCGTCGCCTGCGGGAGTCAGTACAGCCAACAATAGCCCTGCTATAATCAGAGCTATAGCCCCTAAACGCTTCAGAATACTACTGTTCATGGTTATTGATGTTTCCTTGTTTAGCGGTTTTTCGCCAGTGAATAAAAAAGACCAACCAACCTGCGAACATTAACACGACGCCGATACTTATGGTCACCCAGTTTTGCTCCCAAACGCCGCTTAACAGCGCTGCAAAACCGACTACAACGACAAGAAGTGGAATGAGCATGCCTTGAATCCCCGCGTTGAATTTCATACACATTACCGAATTCGTGCGCCTGAAGAAAGTGCTCCTGCACGCTATTCGACTATTGTCTCGCTCAATGCCATACTCCTGTGAGGAACATGGCTAAGAACGAGAATACTGAATGAGTCGGACTTTAGATGATAATGCCCCACAAACCTGTCAGTCAGAGCACCGTCAACACGAAGCGCGTGTACTCGTAGCAAAACCGCGCCCCTTGACACCAGCATTAACGGTTTATCGGATTTTACCGCAGCAGCAACTGCGGATGGTAGGTCCATGGTGTTTTCTTGATCATTTCGGACCTGTCGCGATAGCCGATTATCAACAGTTTGACGTTGCACCGCATCCCCACATTGGTCTGCAAACCATTACCTGGTTATTTTCCGGGCAACTGGTTCATCAAGATAGCTTGGGTTACGAACAGCCGCTCAGAAGTGGACAACTGAATCTGATGACCAGTGGCGAGGGCATCAGTCATGCAGAGATTGCCGATGCGCAACTGAGCGACCCATTGCATGGACTGCAACTGTGGTCTGCACTACCACCGCTGCATGAACGCACCGAACCACGCTTTGATCATTATCGGCAAGTGCCACAATTCACTCTTGGCGATTGCACCGCAACCTTGTTAGTGGGCGAATATCGACAGCAAGGACGACATTATCAATCCCCGTCATTGACCTTTCATCCGTCACTCGCGCTGCTGCTCAGCAGTGCCCGTGCTACGGCGACCGATCTCCATTTAGACAAAGCTTTTGAATACTGTATATATGTCTGTCGCGGGCGTTTAGATTGTGCTGGAACGACAGTACGAGAACATGAAGTGATTCAACTCGGCGACAATCGTACAGAACTTGCTATTGAGCTCGGCGCCGACACCACACTGATTTTATTAGGTGGAGAAGCCTTTGAACTGCCGGTGAAGATGTGGTGGAACTTTGTCAGCAGTGATCTGGAGCGAGTGAAACAGGCGCAGCGCGAGTGGAACGAAGGTCATCCGCGGTTCGGTGAGGTCACGCACTATCAAGGCGAACGATTGCTGGCTCCGGAGTACCCACAATGATTGCAGCTTTCGTTCGCATGACTCGTCGACTGGGTCTCTGGTTTTTAGCTGCTGGGATTACTCTTGCTATTATCTTTATTTCAGTCTTTATCTATAAATATACGGTATTCGAACCGGATCCACCTCTGGTCGCAGCTTGTGACTCCATGCAGGTTGTGTTGACACAAGATAAAAGCGCCGAAGTTCAACTGCACGAATGCTCGCGCGGCGATGATTCTTGGCAAGGTTTCGAAGTATGGCTATTTGAACCACATAACAATTACTGGCAGCGCTTACTCACCGCTGAGTTAGACGGCTGTATGACGCTAGCAATTGATGCCAATGGCACTTTAGATGTGTATCACAGCAGTGGCCGTGGCAATTTGAATGTGGCTCGCAGTTCGGCTATTTACCGCGATAGAGACGGCAACACACACACGCTAAGTATCAATACGCAACGCACAGTCGATTGCCCTCTCGAATAGAGATTCAGCCTAATTTCATCACAATCTTCAGCGGTAAACGTTTCATTAAAAAAGCGACTAGAGTCCATGGCCAGCCTGGGACATAAGCTTGTACTGGTTCCTTTTCAATGGCTTTGACTAAGGCTTTGCAACCAGTCTCCGTATCCACCATAAATGGTGTGTTCTTCACTTTTTCATTGATTTCTGAGCGAATAAAACCGGGTAATATCGTACTGGTCTTAATCCGCGAGCGTGATCGAATCAAATCAGCACGAATCCCCTCCGTTAACGCCGATAAACCTGCTTTGGTGGCAGCATAAACCGTCATCGCACGAGGCATGCCTCGTAATGCTGAAATAGAGCTCACAGTGACTAAATGTCCATCTTCTTGCTCGCGAAAAATCTCTAGGGCAGCTTCACATTGGGCAACTGCAGCAACAAAGTTGGTCTGTGCAGTTTGGACATTCGCGTGAAAATATCCGGTACCCAACGAAGCACCCTTTCCCATCCCAGCGTTCACAATCACGCGATCAATACTGCCGAATTCATCACGAAATGCTTTGAACACACTGAATACACGCTCATGATCATTCACGTCCAACGCTTTCACAGATACGCGTGTTTGCGGATAATCCGCCTCTAATTCAGCCTTAAGAGCCTCTAAACGCTCGGTTCGGCGTGCACACAACGCCAAGTTACGACCAAGTTTTGCGAACTCACGCGCCATACCTTCGCCCAAGCCTGAACTCGCGCCAGTAATTAATATAGTTTTACGTACCATGCTTTATCCCTGCTTGATGAGCTTACGCGCTCGCCAATGTAAATAATTCACCAAGAACCAAAAGTTCTTAAACGCTGGGTTACGCGTCTGCTTATGGTGATAACGATAATAAATTTGTTGTGCAATCACACTGAGTCGAAACAATCCAAATACTTCATAGAATGTGAAATTACGGACATCTACATTCATCCGTGCACAGTAATAGTCGATCACTTCCTGGCGCG
>DASSWH010000089.1:0-5332 GCA_035705175.1 Pseudidiomarina sp. | reverse complement strand
AGCTCCACGATATTTGTGACGCCAAACATAAGTTTAGTCGTGGGCATCGCACCTGACGCAATAGCGTCAGGCTACCGCTTTCGAGCAGGTACAAAAAAGGCTGCTCAGGTGAGCAGCCTTTTTATGGATTTGGTGGAGCTGGCGGGAGTTGAACCCGCGTCCGTAATACCTACATCCTCGGTCCTACATGCTTAGTCTGTCATTTAGTTAATCACCAAGTCGCCGACAGACAGGCTACTTAAGGTGACGATCCCGATTGGTTTTAACGCTTTGGCTACGGGCGAAGCCTCCACGCGAGTCTGCTTTGGGGTGAACCGACTGATCCTAGTCTCACAGACAAAGCGCTAGGGGTCGGACTCAGCGGGTTATTAAGCCGCTAAAGCGTAGTTGTCGTCGTTTGCAACTATTAAGTTGAGGCTTTTTACGAGGCCAGCCTCACCTCGGCATGCACCTTGGGTTTCGTGTATCCCGTCGAATCCAAATCAGCCCCAGATTCTTTCGAGTACACCCTTAATATGGTGGTCAAGGGTGCGAAACTCAAGTACCCGTCTATGATACGCGATCAAGCGGGTTCATTACTAGAGCCATCTTGGCTCTTGGCCAAAACTATTGGCCGTTGTCCTTACGCCATTGCCACTCGTTCTCGAGCGTGGCTTTGGGCAGCAGCATTTGGAAATCGAGATCCGCCAGCGGTTTGTCATCTTGAAAACGCTCTGGGAAATCCGGATTCGCCAGTGCTTTCTTACCCAGCGCCAACAAGGCATTTGGGAATTCTGCGGCGTAGTCGGCATAGTTGGTTTCATCAATGCCACCGTTGATAATCAACCCGACTTCGCTCTCCTGCGCTACGACTTGTGCGAGAGTGCGCTCACTGCCGCATGCAAAAGGCTTACGGCCAACTGAGGTGTCGGTGGTGTGAATAAAATCAACGCCGGCAGCTTCCAGTGCTTTGACCAACTTCACTGCCGCTTCTTCGCCTTCTGGCCATTGGTACTCATTGTCGGTGACGGTAATTTGGCTAATGCGAATACCCACTACAAAGTCCGAACCAACCGCCGCTCGCACGGCCTTCACAACCTGCGCCACATAAGCAATACGCTTCTCTAGCGAACCGCCAAAGTCGTCTACACGCTGGTTAAAGTGCGTGCTTAGGAATTCATTTAATAGATAACCGTTCGCACCATGCAATTCGACGCCGTCGAAACCTGCTTCTTTGGCCCGTTGTGCTGATGCGACAAAGCCATTCAATGCTTGCTCGAGATCACTCGCGGTGGCTTCGCGCGGCTCTAACCAGCCCGGTATATCGCCATAGAGGTTTAATGGCTCGCCCTTAGGTTGCACGGCGCTGGGGCCAATCGGCTCGTCTACAAAGCGGTTGTACTGCATTTGCACGCCAGCGTGCATCAATTGCATGATCACTTTGCTGCCGTGCTTGTGAATGCGTTCGACAATTTGCTGCCAGGCATCGGCTTGATCAGCGTTAATCATACCTGGCTGATTCACATAGCCTTGTGAAGCGCGATCATCGGTATAAACGCCCTCGGTGATGATGAGTCCGAAGCCACCTTTGGCAAAGCGCTCGTAATAATCGCCCATTAACGCAGTCGGGACACCATGCTCATCGGCGCTGGTGCGTGTCATTGGAGCAACGGTAAAGCGATTCGATACATCTATAAACATAAACCCTCACCTTCAATCAGAATATTTACCTTATGTGCGGACAAATACGCTGATTTCAAGGGAAGTGATCACGGCCGGCTCAGAACAATAGCCGCCTTTTGCTTACGTTTACCAAAGCCAAAAGCTCGCCGAAACACTGCCAGTGGGATTGGTAAATATTGGCGTTCGGTGGGAGATTGCCAAGGATAATCTTCTTGGTCGGGGTCGTTAATGTAGACGTAGTTTTCGTCGGCGGCGCACAACAACACCCAGTGCGGCGCTTTGCTGGCATCAAACACATAGGTGCTAATTAACGCCACCACGAGCTTGCCTTGATTCAAGTCATCAAGCAGCTGCGGGAGCGTGTATTCGCCGACATGAATCGGGATGTTCTGCGCTTTGAGTGCGGCGATATCGGTTTCTTGCACCCGTGCCATAATCATTTTTTTGTCGTTACTGCGCACCGAGTCGAGCAGCAACGGGCCTTCTTCGGACACATGCAGTTCTACCGACAAACCACGCCGCAGTGCCGCTCGGGCTAAGCCATGGGGTCCACAACCGCCATGACCTGACGTCATAAATATCGTGGTCGACTCACGCCAAATTTCTAGTTCTTCATGATGCGGATCAGCCGATGGAATATCGAAGTACGCCATGGCCATCAGCAAGCTGGCTGGACCGCAGGTAAACTCTGTGGTTTGCGTACGATACGGCACCAATCGCTGATCGCCATTGGAGCCTTCCGGAATTTCGTAGCGTGGTAGCAGCTTTTGCAGCACCAAAGCGTCGCTATCGTCCTCATAATATTCAGGACGAATCTCCATATCGTAATAGTCCGCCTTGTGATACATGGCTTGCGCGGCAAGGTTATCGGTCTTCACCTCGAGCCGCATAAAGAGGCAATGGCGGTCGTCGGCGTCATCTTCCGCCGCTTCGAGCAATAGGGTTCCATAGCCTTTGCGACGATGCTCTGGCGCGACGGCCAATGAGTATAAACGCGCTAACTGTGTCGCTTGGCGATACAACACCATGTAGTAGCCCACTACTTCACCGTTGACGACCAATACTTGGAAATCACCTATCGACTGATCGATAAAACGACGGAAGCTACGGCGACTGATCCGGTCTGTCACAAAGCTCGTCAGTTCGATGCGTTCTAGCGCATCCAAATGCTCACGCGTGGCGCGCATGAGTTGCGGGCGCACCATTTCTGAACGGAGTGAAGCATTGGCTGCAGACATTGATTGAACCATCCAAGTCAGTTCGGACTAAAAGTGCGCAAATTATACGCAGAATTGACAGAAAGCATATGCATGAATGGAAATAATTATAGCCTGGTATGGCTCGTACATATCGCACCGCTGTAGCAAAAGTGATAAACTTGCGCGCACATTTTTCGCACGACTTTTATTTTACAAAAACGTTGAGGATCTATCGGTGAGCGACCAGAAACCTTCCCTAAGTTATAAAGACGCTGGAGTCGATATCGACGCTGGCAACGCCCTGGTGGAACGGATTAAAGGCGTCACCAAACGCACCAAGCGGCCGGAAGTAATGGGCAACATTGGTGGTTTTGGCGCGTTGTGCGAATTACCGACTAAATACAAACAACCGGTGCTAGTGAGCGGTACCGATGGTGTAGGCACCAAATTACGTCTCGCTATTGACCTGAAAAAGCACGACACGGTTGGCATCGACTTGGTTGCCATGTGCGTCAACGACTTGATTGTACAAGGCGCTGAGCCATTATTTTTCTTAGACTACTACGCCACTGGCAAGCTGGACGTCGATGTCGCAGCTGATGTGGTAACCGGTATCGGTGAAGGCTGCGTGCAAGCAGGCTGTGCACTGATTGGCGGCGAAACCGCTGAAATGCCCGGCATGTATGAGCACGGCGATTACGATATCGCTGGTTTCTGTGTTGGTGTGGTGGAAAAAGCCAATATTATCGATGGCACTAAAGTTGCTGCGGGTGATGCGTTGATCGCACTGGGTTCAAGTGGACCGCATTCCAATGGTTACTCGTTGATCCGTAAAATTATTGAAGTCAGTGGCGCTGATGTCGCGACTGAAACTCTGGAAGGCAAGCCATTAGCAGAGCATCTTCTAGCACCAACCAAAATTTATGTGAAGTCGGTACTGCAGTTGCTGGAAAGTGTAGAAGCGCATGCCATTTCACATATTACCGGCGGCGGCTTCTGGGAAAACATCCCACGCGTATTGCCTGACAACGCCAAAGCAGTGATTGACGGCAGTAGCTGGCAGTGGCCTTCCATCTTTGGTTGGTTGCAAGAGCAAGGCAATGTTAGCACCAAAGAAATGTATCGCACGTTCAACTGTGGAGTGGGCTTAATCATTGCCCTACCCGCCGCGCAAGCTGAACAAGCGGTCAGCATTTTACGCGACAACGGTGAGAATGCTTGGGTGATTGGCCACGTTGCTGCACGCGATTCTGAAACGTCTGCACAGGTAGAAATCAATTGAAGTTACGCCGTAAATTAGTGGTCCTTATCAGTGGGTCGGGGACCAACCTACAAGCCATTATGGATGCCTGCGAAGACGGCTATATTGCCGGAGAAGTGGTCGGTGTGATCAGCAACAAGCCCGGAGTGAAGGGTTTGGAACGCGCCGAAAAAGCAGGTATTCCAACCGCAGTACTACCACATACTGACTTTGATACGCGTGAAGCTTACGACGCTGAACTGCAAATGGTGATTGACTCGTTCCAGCCTGACTACGTGATTCTCGCTGGCTTTATGCGAATTTTAACGTCAGCAATTACCGAACATTTTGCTGGGCGAATGTTGAACATTCACCCATCACTGCTTCCGAAATACAAAGGCATTAAAACCCATGAACGCGCGCTCGCTGCAGGCGATCGTGAGCATGGCGTAAGCGTACACTTTGTTACTGCTGAACTCGACGGCGGCCCGGTTATTCTGCAAGCGCGGGTACCGGTCTTTAAAGGCGATGAAGTGAGTGACTTACAAGAACGCGTCCACGAGCAAGAACATCGGATCTACCCGCTGGTCATTCAATGGCTCTGCACTGGAAGACTGCAACTAACTGAGAAAGGTGCGGTGCTGGATAACGAGGTGCTGGGTCCTGCTGGCTATGCAGCCGACTAAATAAAAGTAAATAGTGAACGGTGAACAGTGAACCGAGTGTTCACTCACACCACCGCCGCACTAATCGATTCACTATTCACTGTTCACTATTCACTTGAAGTGCACCAGCAGCGCTAATGGTCTACTGCTGCGAGCTTTTGCCCAGCGTGATAGAGCCTCGCGGCCATGTTAGCGCGCAAATATGTCCAATCACTGGGATTAAAACGCCTACTACAAACCATACGCGAAAAGCCATATCGCGCTTTTCACCAATCCATCCGCAGGTTCCACCAAATAGCGCAACCCAACCGACCAGCACCAGAAGTGGAATGGCAATCATTTCTACGAGATCCACTGAATAACTCCATTTATTTGTGTTAGTGAAAGGTTAACAGTAAATAGTTGGAGGCACAAATAAAAACCGCTACTGGCTATTGGTTACTAGTTACTCGAAAACACAGATCGGCGCTCTTCTCATGAAAAACGTTACTGGCTACTAGTTACTCGAAAACATAGATCTGCGCTCTTCTAGTAGCTAGTAACTAGTAGCCAGTAGCGCTTTTCAA
>DASSWH010000088.1:0-4752 GCA_035705175.1 Pseudidiomarina sp. | reverse complement strand
GGTCTAATTTCGTGATTGAACGGTTAGGCCGATACAACCGCACGTTAGACTCTGGTTTTCATTTACTTATTCCTTTTATCGATAAAGTTGCTTATCAACACACCTTAAAAGAAGAAGTCATTGACGTTGAGCGCCAAGCCTGTGTTACGCGCGATAACATCCAAGTTGGCATAAATGGTGTGCTGTACATTCAGGTGGTTGACGCTCACAAGGCATCATACGGTATTAATGATTACCGCTATGCCGCGTCACAACTAGCACAAACCACAATGCGTTCAGTGATCGGTCAAACTGATCTTGATAAAACTTTTGAAGAGCGCGCACAAATTAATGAAGTCGTGGTTCAGGCTCTCGATGAGGCAGCTTCGCCTTGGGGAATTAAAGTACTCCGCTATGAAATTTCCGACATTGAATTACCAGCATCAATTAAAGACGCACTCGAGCAGCAAATGCGAGCAGAACGTGAGCGCCGTGCTGCGATTGCAAAATCTGAGGGTGAGCGTCAAGCAATGATCAACGTTTCGGAAGGACAAAAACAAGAAATTATTAACCTTTCGGAAGCTGAAAAACAAAAGCAAATCAATGAAGCCGAGGGACGCGCTCGCGAAATCGAAATGATCGCAACCGCGACCGCTCAAGGCTTACGCGAGATCGCTTCAGCCATTCAAGAGCCCGGTGGCGAATCTGCAGTGAGTCTGCGCGTTGCTGAACAGTATGTACGTGAGTTCGGTCGCCTCGCAAAAGAGACAAATACCTTGATTTTACCTGCACAACTTAGTGATATTGGCGGCGCTGTTGCAGGTTTGACCGAAGTACTAAAAAAGACCCCGACTCCGAGTTAGTGCCCGAGCAAACGCTGAAAAATTAACGTCTAACGTATGAAAAAGACCGTTCGTCGAAGGCGAGCGGTCTTTTTTGATCGAGTTTGATGAAATACGCATACTTGTTCCTATACCAACTAACCGTGCGCAGTCATATTTTGTTGCTCATCGAAATCGAAAGGAAGCTTTATTCATGAAGTATAGCGGTCGTCTTATCGCTGGAAGCTTGTTTCTGTGTATTGCAGTGCAATCCCCATCAGTTTTTGCTTTGCAGCAGTGGGGCGGCGAACAAGCCGCTTTGGTGATCACGCAACCGGTCGGTTTTGAGCGTACATCGACGCGCGTCGATGTTGTGGGCTACGCGCAAGCGGTGCGCTCAGTTGAACTCTATCCAGCCGTCAGCGATGAAGTCTTAGCAGTCAACTTTGAATCCGGACAAATGGTTGCAAGTGGTGACGTGCTGGTGCAACTGGACGATCGTCAGCAACAAATTGAGTTACAGCGGGCTAAAATTCAGTTGGCAGATGCACAACGTACGGTTGAAAGATTGCGGACGAGCCGTGAGCAAGGCGCCATTCCGCAAAGCCAGCTCGATGATGCAATCACGAATCGCGATTTGCTCGAGGTGGCCGTGCGCGAAGCTGAAATTCAAATAGAAGACCGCAAAGTACGTGCGCCATTTGACGGTATTGTTGGGCTCACAGAAGTAGAACCGGGTGATCGAGTAACGACTCAAACGATGATCACGACGCTTGACCAGCGCGATAAATTGTATGTACGTTTCGACGCGCCCGAGGTTGCATTGCCGTTATTGCGCCAAGAGCCAACATTGACAGTGCGTCCTTGGAATGATCAAAGCGCAGCATACGAAGCACAATTGGTTGATGTCGATTCGCGCATCGACAATCAGACGCGAACGATTAGTGTGCGTGCAGTCATGGACAATATCGATGATAAATTTCGTCCAGGGATGAGTTTTCGCGTCAATCTCATGATCCAAGGCGATAGTTACGCGGTGATACCCGAGGCTGCGTTGATGTGGGCCGCTGAAGGTGCTTATGTGTGGCTGAATCGAGATGGCCGAGCGTTCCGAGTGAATGTGCAAATTAAACAGCGTCTGCAAGGTCGGATTTTGGTCTCTGGAGAAATCCAATTGGGTGATGAATTAGTTGTTGAGGGCGTGCAACAGTTGCGTCAAGGACAGAATCTAGAAGTGATGTTGGCGGAGCAAACGCCATGAAGTTTAATACGCAACTCACCGATTTACCGTCGGTCGCAATTCGTCGTCCGGTTCTCATTGTGGTACTCAATTTATTGATCATCATTGCCGGCTTGGCCGCGATCAATGGTGTTGAAGTACGGGAACTCCCCGATGTCGATCGTCCAGTTATTACCGTTACCGCAAGCTTTCCAGGCGCAGCGCCCGAAACAGTAGATACCGAAGTCACCCGCCAACTCGAAGGTGCGGTTGCACGAGTCAGTGGGGTAAAATCGATTCGCGCATCGAGCGAAGAAGGTAGCTCACGAATTGTGGTGGAATTCAGACCGGGCATCGATCTTGATAACGCTGCAAACGAAACGCGAGAGTCTGTTAGCCGCGTACAACGTCAGCTTCCGGAGGAGGTTGAAAACGTAGCGGTTATCAAGGCAGACAATGATGCTGAATCTGTTGTCAGTCTTGCTATATGGAGTGATGAGATTGAGCTTGAGGCGCTGACAGAACGGGTTGAAGTGGACTTAGCACCCAATTTTTTAAGTGTTACTGGGGTTGCCGACGTGCGTTTAACGGGTGACCGTCGACGTGTCATGAGAGTCGTTATCGATCCTTTACGATTGACTAGTTTTGGTCTCGCAGTTACCGATGTGTCGAATGTCTTAAGACAGGCAGCTTTTGATGTTCCCGCGGGAAGCCTAAAGTCGACTGACCAGCAAGTTATTGTTCGAGCTGATGCCAGCTCAGTTACCGTGCAACAAGTAGCGGACATCATGATTAATGAGACAACACGAGTTGGTGATGTTGCTGATGTCTATTTTGCGCCTGCCGATGCACGGTCATATCAGCGTCTGGATGGCAAGCCGGTGTTAGGGCTAGGCATTATTCGTCAAGCACGTTCGAATACGATTCAAATCTCGGACGAGGTAATTGCGTTGGCGGAGCAGCTTGATGCGCAATTCACCGATCTCAACATCGAAGTCACCTCAGATGATGCCAAGTTTATTCGTAGTTCTGTGGAAGAGGTCATCACCTCTTTAGGCCTCACGATTTTATTGGTGGTCGCCACACTTTGGATATTTATTGGTTCAGGCAGAGCAACGATAATTCCGGCGGCAGCCATCCCCGTTGCGCTGGTTGGTACCATATCGGTTATTTGGCTATTGGGTTTCTCGGTTAACATTCTTACCTTACTTGCGCTGGTTCTCGCGACTGGACTCGTTGTCGATGATGCTATCGTGGTATCAGAAAATATTCAGCGGCGGCGCGCGATGGGTATGGGAGCCCGTGCTGCTGCGGTCATTGGTACACGTGAGGTATTCTTTGCTGTGGTTGCTACCACAGCTGTACTAGTCGCCGTTTTCGTACCTATTGCATTTCTTCCTTCCACCGCGGGGCGTCTATTCCGTGAATTCGGCGGAGTATTAGCCGCAGCAGTGATCATTTCTTCGTTTGTAGCCTTGTCACTGGTTCCTGCGTTGACGGCGCGTCTGCCATTAAAACAGTTTAAAGAGACAACATTGACGCGGCTTGGCTCACGGTTTTTATTGGGCTACAAAAAATCACTACATGTTGCGTTAGACAAGGCTTGGTGGGTGTTTATCGCCAGCACATTAGTTGCTGGTGCTGCAACCTATCTGTACACCTCAGTTGATAACGAACTCATGCCAAATGAAGATCGCGGCATGGTGCGAATCTTTGCGCGCGGGCCAGACGGTGTTGGTCTGAACTTTATGGACCGACAAGCTCAAAAAATGGAAGATATATTGCTTCCATACGTCAATGGTGGGGCGGTTGAAAGTATTAGCACCTCTGTGGGGCAATGGGACCCAAATATGTTGTTTATCACGGTTCGACTCACCGATTGGGAAGAACGCGATATTTCCCAACAAGAAATCATTGATGAAATTAGTGAGCCGCTGAGTCGTATTCCTGGAGCGCCGGCCCGTGCGTTTGGCTCGAATAGCCTCAATCTGCGAGGCCAGGGTGGTGGTCTTGAGGTCGCCCTGACTGGAGACGATTATCAAGAGATTTTTGAGGCTGCTCAAAAATTCTCGGCTGCTTTACAGCGTGAAATGCCAGAAGTGGGCTTCCCGCGGATCTCATTCCAACCGACTCAGCCGCAATTACGCGTGAACATTGACCGTAAGCGAGCCGAAGAACTCGGTGTACCGCTCGGTGATATATCGACCACGCTACGCGCCGCAGTCAATGGCGATGATATCACTGATCTAAATATTGGCGACCAAGCCGTACCGGTAATGTTGATGGCGTCACGCGAGAAGATCAATGATCCGTCCGATCTGGCGAATCTATACGTCGGTTCAAGTACTGGTGAATTGGTCCCCCTGTCGTCACTCGCGACCATTACCGAGGAGGGTGTGGCTGCCGAGTTGGAGCGGCGAGCTCAGCGACGAGCTATCGAGCTTGATATGGCGCTTCCTGAAGAGCTAGCCATTGAAGATGCGGTAGAAAAACTTCGCGAAATAGCAGAGCGCGAATTACCGTCTAATGTCGGTATGGTGTTATTGGGCGAAGCTGAAGCTTACGAAGAAACAGCGCGAGAAGTTATGCTAACTTATGTATTGGCGTTCGTGATTGTTTTCTTGGTTCTTGCGGCACAGTTTGAGAGTGTTAACTCCGCCATCGTTGTGATGGCAACAGTACCTTTTGGGATTGCGGCTGCATTCTTTGCGTTGTACGTCACAGGTACATCTA
>DASSWH010000087.1:0-15472 GCA_035705175.1 Pseudidiomarina sp. | reverse complement strand
CGTGCAGGGGTATACCTTTGAATTCCGTGAGTTGAGCCAAGTGCAAGGGCCAAATTACATTGCTGATCATGCGGAATTCACAGTACTTCGAGACCATCGCGTCGTTTCGGAATTGATTACAGAAAAACGTTTTTACACCGTGCAACGAACTAGTATGACGGAAGTAGGATTAGATGCCGGCTTCACACGTGATTTGTATGTGGCATTAGGCGAGCCGCTGGCGGACAGTGATGCATGGGCGGTTCGGATTTATGTGAAACCTTTGGTGCGATGGATTTGGCTTGGCGCCATTTTAATGGCTCTCGGTGGTGCCCTCGCCATGAGTGATAAACGTTATCGAGCGAGCCGTCGCACAACCGTGGAGGGAACCGCATGAGTCAGACCCCGACACCTATGCGTATTGCCGTGTTGGCAATTCCATTGCTCATTTTCATCGTCTTAGTAGGATTTTTACTGCGTGGTTTATTCTCTGATCCGACCGAATTGAGTTCGGCCTTGATTGGTAAACCGGTCCCCAGTTTCGTTTTACCGGATATTTATCAGCCTGACTTGATGCACGATGAAGGTGTACTCCAGGGGCAAGTGGTTCTGTTGAATGTGTGGGCGACCTGGTGTCCAACCTGTCGTGCTGAGCACGAATATTTGAACAAGCTGGCGGCTGAAGGTGTTGCGATTGTGGGACTCAACTACAAGGATGACTCCCGTGCAAAAGCCGTGAACTGGCTGAATACGCTTGGCGATCCATACCAAGTCAACTTGTTTGATGAGCAAGGCAATGTGGCACTTGATTTTGGTGTCTATGGAGCTCCAGAAACATTCCTCATAGACGCAGATGGTGTGGTGCGGTATCGCCATGTCGGCGATGTGAATGAACGCGTATGGGCGGGTGAGTTAGGGCAGCGCTACCGTGCCCTGATCGGCGCACCAGCGCAGGAGGACACGGATGACTCGAATCCTTAACAGTTTAATCATTTTGGCGTTGCTAATAACTACTGCTGTGGGTGCAGCAAGTCTTGAGACTTATCAGTTTGAGGATCCCGCAAAAGAAGCGTTGTTTCGTGAGTTAATTGCCGAGTTGCGTTGCCCCAAATGTCAAAATCAATCGATTGCAGATTCTGATGCGCCACTCGCAAAAGATCTTCGTGATCGGACCTATGCGATGGTTCAAGAGGGCGCAAGTAAGGCTGAGGTAGTGGACTACATGGTCGCACGTTACGGCGACTTTGCCTATTATCAACCACCGGTACAAACCAGTACCTTAGTGTTGTGGATACTCCCGGGTGCTGTGGTGGTGATTGGTGCTCTGGTTATTGTCATCAGTGTTCGTCGCCGTCGTCTGCAAGCAACCGACGATGCTCTCACCGCCGAGGAGCAAAGGCAACTCGAAGCTTTGCGGAAACAGGATTAACACATGAGTTATTATTTGTGGATTGCCGCCGCAGGAACCGGACTCGTTGGCGCGTTTTGGCTGCTGCTGTCTGGGCGTCGGCAACAAGAACAACAGCGGACTCGATTGCAAGTAAACCGTGAGCTGTATGAGCAACGCAAGCAAGAAATAGCCAGCGAACAGGCCGATGGACTGCTGACCGAAAGTGCTGCAAGGCAGGCAAGGGTTGATCTGGATCGTCGCTTCGTTGCAGAAAATAGCGAGCTTGAACAGGTTGAAGATATCCAGATGGGGCAATCGATCTGGTTGCCCGCTAGCGTGGTGCTGGTGTTGAGCCTAGTGTTGTACGCCGTATTTGGAGGCTGGCAGCAACAGCAACAAGCCGACCAAGCTATAGCTGCGCTACCTGAGCTTGGACGTCAAGTACTCAGCGACTCCGCTGCTCAAACCACGCCGGAAGAGCTGCAGACATTTGCGTTGGGATTACGACAAAAATTGGCTGTTGCTCCAGATGATCCCGTGGCGTGGTTAGTTTATGGGCGGGTCATGACGGCCATGCAACAAACCGAACAAGCAATAAATGCTTACGAAAAATCATTTCAGTTAAATCCAGATCGGGCTGCAACTTTGCTAAGCTACGCACAGCTGTTGCTGCAAACCGGTGATGACGAGTATTTACGGCGAGCGGCGCAATTGTTGGCGCGGCTATTGGAGCAAGATCCAACCAATACAGAAGGGCTATCACTGCTCGGTTTTGTTGCCTTTCAACGACAAGATTGGGCAGAAGCGGCAAGTGCATGGCGACTCTTAGCGCAGCAACTGCCAGCCGAAAGCGAGCAAGCGCAAGCGGTTCAGCAAGCGATTGCTGATGCGGAGCAACGACAGGCTGCGGCAGATTTAGAGCTGACTGTGACCGTCACCGTTGCAGCAGCGTTGCGCGAGCAAATACCCAAGGATGCCACGTTGTTTGTGTATGTGCGGGACCCTCAGGGTCCACCCATGCCGGCGGCCGTAGTGCGTCAGCCGCTGGAATCATGGCCAGTAACGGTTACGTTATCCGATGCAAACGCGATGCTACCGGACATTCGGTTATCGACGTTGAACCAATGGCAGGTTATGGCGCGTATCTCCAGTGATGAACAAATTGATTCACAGCCAGGTGACTTCGATGCGACGGCTGTGATTATTGAGGCGCAAGCTGACCAAGAAGTGCAATTAGTCATTGACCAACCAGTGTCGGTGTCAGCGAGTCATAATGAAACGAAGGAGTAGGTTGTGCGTGATGTGAAACAATTAGGACGTTGGCTCGTACTCAGTGCCGCCTTGGTGCTTGGCGCTTGTGCGAGTGCGCCGGAAGACCCCTATGCCGATCCACGCGACCCGTTTGAAGAAACGAACCGAAGTGTGTGGCAATTCAATGACGCCTTAGATAAAGCCATTTTGAAACCAGCAGCTTTGGCGTATGGAAAAATTCCGGAGCCGGGCCGGCAGGGTTTGCGCAATGTTGTAGATAATCTCGAAGAACCCGCTTCATTCGTGAACAACCTTTTACAAGGCAAAGTAAGCGACGCCGGTGTGACATTGTGGCGTTTTACCCTGAATAGCACGATTGGACTTGTCGGTATTTTTGATGTCGCAACTCCGCTGGGCCTCACGCAGCGACAGGAAGGGTTTGGCGAGGTTCTTGCTACCTGGGGCATTGGTGATGGTCCCTATTTGATGCTGCCTTTGGTTGGGCCAACGGTTCCGTTAGACCGCGGTGGCGATGTTGTGGATGGTTTGTATTTTCCGCTGGATAATTTGAGTGGTCCGGTGAGCGCTGGCCGTTGGATTGTGAAAGCATTGGATACGCGATTGCGTCTGATGGAACAAGAACGCTTGCTAGAAAACTCATTAGATTCATATAGTTTCCTGCGTGAGGCTTACTTCCAAAACTGGCGAAATAAGGTCTACGACGGAAATCCACCGCCAGAACCGACGCCCGACTATGAGGAAGATCTAGGCGATGATTTTTACGACCAATTCTAATTGAAGCGGCCCTAATATCCGGTCAATTACCGCGAGAACCTTGCACCTAGCAAGGTTCTTGCGTTATAAAAGCTCGTCAACTCGAGAACGAAGCTGCTGCTTTATTGCAGTTCGATAATAATAAATCATCTATTCAACGAGGAAGTTGTATGAGCCAAGCGCCATCCAATTCAACACTTTGGGGCCATCCGAAAGGCCTGTATATCCTGTTTACGGCTGAAATGTGGGAACGTTTTTCCTACTACGGCATGCGGGCTTTGTTAGTACTCACTTTGGTGGCTGCCACTGAGGGATTGAACCCCGGATTCGGTATGAGTGACGCGGATGCGCTATCGCTCTATGCAACCTACACCGGCTTAGTATATTTCACCCCCATTATTGGTGGCTGGTTAGCTGATAACTTCTTAGGTCAGCGTTTATCTATTTTGCTTGGCGGTATTTTGATGGCCGCTGGTCAATTCGTTCTGTTTATGGCAACACCCCATAGCATTGACCTGTTTTACGTTGGTCTAGGCTTGCTGATTGCTGGTAACGGGATGTTCAAACCCAATATCTCGACTATTGTCGGTGATTTGTACCCGCGCGGTGACGCACGCCGCGATAGTGCATTCTCCATTTTCTATATGGGTATCAATCTGGGTGCTTTCATTGCTCCGTTCATTACCTCAACCCTCGGTGAAAGCCCAGACTTCGGTTGGCGTTGGGGCTATTTTGCCGCGGGCGTTGGTATGACATTAGCCGTGTTGACACAGGTCTTGTTCTTTCAACGTTACCTTGGTGATGTGGGTAGAGTCCCAGGCGCTAAACAAGACATCACCAACAGCGGTGGTAAGAAACAACCATTGACGAAAATTGAGCATGACCGCTTACGCGTCATTCTCTTTTTATTCGTGTTTGTCACTGTATTTTGGTTAGCGTTTGAGCAGGCTGGCGGTTTGATGAATATCTATGCCGATCGCTATACCGACCGTAGTTGGGGTGATAGTGAGATTCCAGCAGGTTATTTTCAGTCGTTGAATCCACTCTTTATTCTCCTGTTTGCACCGATATTCTCAGTGTTATGGGTTTATTTAAATAAACGCGATAAGAGCCCTGATGCGCCAATCAAGGTATTCGTTGGTTTGCTGCTTACCGCGCTCGGTTTTGTGTTTTTGATTTTGGGGTTGTTTGAAATTCAAACGACCGGCAAAGCCAATATGATGTGGTTAGTGTTGGCTTATTTATTCCATACCTTGGGTGAATTATGTATTTCGCCGGTCGGTTTATCACTGATGACTAAGCTCGCACCTTTACGGTTGGCGTCATTGGTTATGGGTATTTGGTTCTTGATGCCTGCTATCGCCAGTAAAATTGCAGGTGAAATTGGTGCATTCTCAGAGACTGCTGACCAGCTTACGTTCTCGCAAGAGCTAGCGGCGAGCATCGGTTTGAATCCTGAATACTCAGGCTTACTGGTTGTCTTTGGTGGTATAGCAGTCGGACTCGTCGCATTTGGCATCGTACTGTGGCTGATTTCCGGAATGCTTGTGCGTTGGATGCACGGTGCTGAGCGCTTGGAGCCAACCACCACAGCTGAAGGCATAGAGCAAGAACTAGAGGTAGTCGCTGAACATGAAGGAATGGGCGACACGAAAAAATAAAGGATGTTGTATGGTTAAGAAGGTTGTTATACCAGTTGCGGGTCTTGGGACCCGCATGCTGCCAGCTACCAAAGCGATTGCAAAGGAAATGCTGCCGCTCGTTGATCGCCCGCTGATTCAGTACATTATTGAAGAATGTGCCGCTGCAGGCTTGACCGATATTATTTTGGTGACGCATTCCAGCAAAGGTGCTATCGAGAATCACTTTGATACGTACTACGAACTGGAGTCCACCCTAGCTGAGCGGAAGAAGCAGGCACTGCTGGATGAGATTCAAAGTTTACGCCCGCCCGGGGTGACGATCATGCCTGTGCGTCAAGGTGTCGCTAAAGGCCTTGGCCACGCGGTTCTCTGTGCCCGACCATTGGTTGGCGATGAACCTTTTGCCGTCGTATTGCCGGATGTCCTCGTGGATGCCGCGAGCTGTCAATTAACTCGCGATAATCTTGCGGAGATGGTCACCAACTTTAACGCGACTGGTTCTGCGCAAGTGATGGTCGAGCAAGTGCCGCAGCACATGGTCAATCAATACGGTATTGCGGATATTGGCGGTGTACAACTGCAAGCCGGTGAAACTGCGAGCATCAAGCAATTGGTCGAAAAACCACCGGTTGAATCTGCGCCGTCTAATTTGGCTGTCGTTGGACGCTATGTTTTTCCGGCGCAATTGTGGGCATTGTTAGAAAAGACTCCGGTTGGTGCTGGCAACGAAATTCAGCTCACGGATGCTATGGCGATGTTATTGCAACAGCAGCCTATGGCGGCTTACTACATGAAAGGTCGCAGTCACGATTGCGGTAACAAACTTGGTTACACGAAAGCATTCATTGAACATGCATTAAGACATGCTGGGATAGGTTCTGACCTAAAGCAATGGATGCGTGCGTTGGATTTAACGCAACCGTAGTCGATGAAGCCTTGTGATTGGAATCATCCGGTCCATGCCGCTGGTTATTATTCTTATGTTTTACAAATAATTACCGCGCGGCGTGGTGCTGGGTAGCCTTCGATCGTTTTACTCGGGTCGTTCGGATCCAGGAAATCAGCAAGGGATTGACCTTGCATCCAAGACGTTGCCCGTTGCTCCTCGAAAGTTGTCATCGACTCGTCTACTACCCGAGCTGATTTGAATCGGCAGCGCTCCAACCAATGCAACAGCGCTGCGGTGCTAGGAATGAACCAAACGTTGCGCATTTTTGCATAGGTTTTGCCGGGCACCAGTACTTGGTGTTGGTCACCTTCGACCACCAACGTTTCCAAAACGAGTTGTCCGCCTACTTTTAAACAGTCATGGAGTTGCGTCAAGAAGTCGATCGGTGAACGTCGATGGTACAGCACACCCATACTGAAAACCGTGTCAAAACTGTGCAACGGACCTAAGTCATCGACTCCCAATGGGAAGTAATGCGCGCGAGCTTGTAACTCCGCTGGCATAAAATGACGGGTAGCGAGAAACTGCGCCATGAATAGTTGCCCGGGGTCGATGCCCCAAACATGCTCAGCGCCGGCTTCAAGCATTCGCCACAAGTGATAACCGCTGCCGCAGCCCACATCGAGTACATGCCCTGACAATGGACCTATATGCGGGGCAACCCGTTGCCATTTATAGTCTGAGCGCCACTCCGTATCAATATCCACACCATGAAAATGAAACGGTCCTTTGCGCCAGGGCATCAACTGTTGCAGCAAGCCGTGAATTTGTTGTTTCGCGCCATAGCTGATCTGTGTTGCGCGCACCGAAACGGTATCCGCCAATGCGACGTGATCGGCAGGAAGTTGCGGTAACGCTTTCACAGCCGCAAGCCAGGCTTTCAGCTCACCGTGTTGCTGGTCACGAGACCATCGCTCTAATTGCGCGGGGAGTCGTGTCAGCCAATGGTGTAAGGGTGATTGAGCGACCGCAGCTAGGTCCGTTTGAAAGTGATCGAGGTTCATTATTCAGTACCTGCTTTCACTGCCAGCATGGCGGCGAAGTTGTAGCATTGAAACCAGACCTGATGATGCGCGAAGCCAGCGTGTTGAAGACGCTCATGGTGGCGTTCGAGCGTATCAATACGCATGACATTCTCAATGGCAGCGCGCTTTTGACTGATCTCCAATTCGCTATACCCATTGGCACGCTTAAATTCGTGATGTAAATCAATCAGAGCAGCATCCATTGTGGAATCTTGGCTATGAAATTTTTCTGCCAGTAACAACACGCCACCGGGTTTCAGCGCATTGAAAATTCGTTGGATTAACGCATCGCGTTGTTCGGATGGGACAAATTGCAGGGTAAAGTTCATCACAATCACAGAGGCATTGCTCAATTCGGTGATTTGCACATCTTCACAGCGAATCGTAACCGGTACTTGGCTTTTATAGCCTTGCACATGCAACTGACACCGTTCGACCATCGCAGGCGAGTTATCCACACCAATGATTTCGATGTCGGGTAATGACTCGACGACGTGGCGCATGGCGAGTGTAGCCGCGCCTAAAGAGCAACCTAAATCGTAGAGTCGCGACTGCGGTTGCGCGTAGCGTTTCGCGAGCTGTCCGATACCATGCAATATACTGGGATAACCCGGCACCGAGCGATTGATCATATCTGGAAACACTTCGACGACAGTGGCGTCGAAAACAAAGTCGGCGACCGCGGTCAGCGGCTCGGAAAAAATAGCATCGCGTTTTGATGTCATGGTGCGCGTAAGCTCTCGCGGTTTCAATCGTTGAAAAAGTCAGTCAATTAGTGACCCTGAATAGCGCGAAGTTTAGCATAATCCGGCGCCAATTCAGTAATCCAATGATTGCAGACAACTGCCGCGTAGCTAATGACAATTGCGTGCAGTCCGTTATAATGTTGCGCTTTGTAGAATTCTCATCTGTGGTAGGGAACCGCCCATGCGTAGCCATTATTGTGGACAGCTCGAGACGAGTCTGGTCAATGAAACCATCACCTTGTGTGGTTGGGTCAACAAACGTCGTGATTTAGGTGGATTGATATTCATCGACATGCGTGATCGCACCGGTCTGGTGCAAGTTGTTTTTGATCCGGACCAAGCCGCGCTGTTCGAGACGGCCAATTCGCTACGCCAAGAATTCTGCATTCAATTAACGGGTGTGGTGCGGGCACGACCAGACAGCCAAGTGAATGCCACTATGGCAACAGGTGCCGTGGAAGTAATGGCGACCGAGCTTACAATTTTGAATCGGTCAGCGCCACTGCCAATCGACTTTAATCAGCATGTGAGCGAAGAGCAGCGGTTGCGCTTCCGGTATTTGGACCTTCGTCGACCAACTATGAACCACAACTTACAGTTCCGCGCTCGCGTGACAGCTGCAGTCCGCCGCTTTATGGATAGCGCAGGTTTCCTCGACATCGAAACGCCAATGCTGACGCGGGCAACACCCGAAGGCGCACGTGACTATCTGGTCCCAAGCCGAACTCACAAAGGTAAGTTCTTTGCACTGCCACAGTCACCGCAGTTGTTTAAACAGTTACTGATGATGTCGGGCTTTGACCGTTACTATCAAATTGTGAAGTGCTTCCGCGACGAAGATTTACGTGCAGATCGCCAACCAGAATTTACTCAGATCGATATCGAAACGTCCTTCATGTCGGCCGAACAAGTGATGGAAGTCACTGAGCGTATGGTACAAAAATTGTTCCGCGAAATGCTGGATGTAGACCTGGGTGCTTTCCCACAAATGACATGGCATGAGGCTATGCGTCGGTTCGGTAGTGATAAGCCCGATCTACGGAATCCACTTGAATTGGTCGACGTTGCCGATTTACTGACAGACGTTGAGTTCAAAGTATTCAGCGGTCCTGCCAATGATCCGAAAGGACGCGTTGCGGCGCTCAAGGTGCCGGGCCAAGCCGAGTCGATTTCGCGGAAGAATATCGATGAATACACCCAATTTGTGGGTATTTACGGAGCCAAAGGTTTAGCTTGGATGAAGATCAACGACCGCGCTGCAGGACGCGATGGCGTGCAGTCACCTGTGTTGAAATTCATTCCAGATGCGGCGTTAGAGGACATCCTTGAACGCACTGACGCGAACACAGGGGACATTATTTTCTTTGGCGCTGATTCTGCAACAGTAGTGGCTGAAGCGATGGGCGCGCTGCGTCTGAAGTTGGGCCAAGACTGCGGCCTGGTAAGCGACGGATGGAAGCCATTGTGGGTCGTCGACTTTCCGATGTTTGAAGAGCATGATGGCCAACTGTATGCCATTCATCATCCGTTTACCTCACCGGTAAACACGACCGCTGAAGAATTGAAAGCGAACCCAACCACCGCGCTATCAAATGCTTATGATATGGTCTTGAATGGTGTCGAGGTCGGTGGTGGTTCGGTACGTATCCACGATAGCGAAATGCAGCAAGCTGTATTCGAGATTCTCGGTATCAGCAAGGCTGAAGCACAAGAAAAATTCGGCTTCTTACTGGAGGCGTTGAAGTATGGTACGCCGCCACATGCCGGTTTAGCTTTTGGTTTGGATCGTTTAGTCATGTTGATGGTCGGCGCAAGCTCGATTCGCGATGTAATTGCGTTCCCGAAAACCACCACAGCAGCGTGTGTCTTAACCGATGCGCCGGGTCTCGCCAATGCAGATGCTTTGCAAGAATTGAGTATCGCTGTTAGCTTGAAGGAAACTGAGTAACAGGAGCGACTGCATGGCAGGTCATTCCAAATGGGCGAATATCCGCCATCGAAAAGCCGCGCAGGATGCCAAGCGCGGCAAGATTTTTACCCGTCTCATTCGAGAGATTGTTGTCGCCGCGCGCAGCGGCGGCGCTGATCCGTCGACCAATCCGCGTTTGCGTACAGCAATCGATAAAGCGCTCGCGCAAAACATGAAAAAAGATACTATCGACACAGCGATTCAACGTGGCAGTGGTCAGTTGGATGGTGATCAGGTCGAGGAATTAACCTACGAAGGCTATGGTCCAGGTGGCGTGGCTATTCTCATTGAAACGATGACGGATAATCGAAACCGTACGGTTTCAGAATTGCGCTTTGCATTTAGTCGCCACGGTGGCAATTTGGGAACGGATGGTTCGGTCAGCTATTTATTTGAAAAACGAGGCGTGTTGAGTTTTCCCGCAGCACAAGATGAAGAAGAACTGCTTGCGGCTGCGCTTGAGGCTGAGGCGGATGATGTCGTCGAGAATCCGGATGGCACATGGGATGTTTTTACGACGCCAGAACGGTATGAACAGGTGCGTGCTGTGTTGCGCCAAGCAGGACTGCAGCCTGTTCACGATGAATGTGGTTTAATGCCAACCAGCCGGAGCGAAATTGGTGAAACCGATGCGCAACAATTTATGCAGTTGATTGATGCTTTAGATGACATCGACGATGTGCAGGAAGTCTATCACAATGCGGATATTGCTGACGACGTACTCGAGCGATTGCAATAATGGCCATTATTCTGGGTATTGACCCTGGTTCAAGGTTAACTGGCTACGGCATTATTCGCCAAGAGGGTAAGCAACTCAGCTATTTAGCATCCGGTTGCATTCGCGTGCATTCAGGTGCGAAAGCCGACGCGCCCGGCAGTTTAGACCTTGCTCAAAAACTGAAGGTCATTCATGATGGCATCAGTGAATTAATTGCACAGTTTCAACCGGATGAATTTGCGATAGAACAAGTCTTTATGGCACGCAATCCAGATTCTGCGTTGAAGCTCGGACAAGCCCGTGGCGCTGCGATTGTTGCTGCTGCAGTGGCTGGACTCCCTGTTGCTGAATATGCCGCTCGGTTAGTGAAGCAGGCGGTGGTGGGAACGGGTGCGGCCGACAAAACACAAGTACAACATATGGTTGTGGCATTATTGAAACTCACACACAAGCCGCAGGCTGACGCTGCAGACGCGCTTGCAGTAGCACTTTGTCACGCACATATGCGAACCAATTTAATCCATCAAGCAAGGGGACGGCGGTGATTGGACAATTACGTGGCACATTGGTAGCGAAACAACCGCCAGAACTATTGATTGATGTAAACGGCATTGGTTACGAAGTGCAAATGCCGATGACTTGCTTTTACGAAGTTCCCGATGTGGGTGAAACGGTGACGGTGATCACCCATTTTGTGGTGCGTGAAGACGCGCAACTATTGTATGGGTTTAATACCTTTGCTGAGCGCACGCTATTTCGACAACTGATTAAAGCGCAAGGCGTGGGACCGAAGCTGGCCTTAACGATTATGTCTGGCATGACGGCGACGCAGTTTGTGCGCGCAGTAACGCATGACGATGTAACGAGTTTAGTGAAATTACCTGGTGTGGGTCGGAAAACAGCTGAACGTTTGGTCGTTGAGATGCGCGATCGATTGTCAAAGTGGGGTACAGATACACCCGCAACCGACGCAGCGCCAATTGACGTTGGTGGCGACAGCCCGACCATCCACGCCAGCAGTCCACGCGAAGATGCATTAAGCGCATTGCTGGGTCTCGGCTATAAGTCAGCTCAAGCTGAAAAAGCAGTAAACGCAGCGTACAAAGGCAATGAGTCGGCACCGAGTGAAGAGCTCATCCGAGCAGCACTGCGGTCGATGACGTAAAGACAAAGTGAATAGTGAACAATGAATAGTGAATAGTGAATAGGGAATAGTGAACAGCAAAACATCAGATCGGTTCACTGTTCACTTTTCACTTCAGTTACAGGACCTTACATGATTGAACCGGACCGGATTAACCAACCCCAGCAGCAGCCAGAAGACGAGGCTGTGGATCGTGCTATTCGCCCGAAGCGTTTGGGAGACTATACCGGTCAGAAGCATGTTGTGGAGCAAATGGAGATTTTTATCCAAGCAGCGCGACAACGCTCGGAAGCGCTCGATCATGTGTTAATTTTTGGTCCGCCGGGGCTCGGTAAAACGACGTTGGCAAATATCGTGGCGAATGAGTTGGACGTAAATATTCGGCAAACATCGGGTCCGGTGCTAGAAAAGGCAGGGGACCTTGCGGCATTGTTAACCAACTTAGAATCACACGATGTGCTCTTTATTGACGAGATTCATCGTTTGAGTCCGGTGGTCGAAGAGATTCTTTACCCAGCGATGGAAGACTATCAACTGGATATTATGATTGGTGAGGGACCTGCGGCACGGTCGATCAAGTTAGATTTACCGCCATTTACGTTGATTGGTGCAACCACGAGGGCTGGCGCCTTGACCTCACCATTGCGTGATCGTTTTGGTATTGTGCAACGTCTCGAGTTTTACAGTGTTGAGGAACTGACCATTATCATCGAGCGGTCCGCCCGCTACTTGAATTTGAATTTAAGTGCCGATGGCGCTCTGGAAATTGCACGCCGCTCACGTGGGACACCGCGAATTGCGAATCGCCTGTTACGCCGCGTCCGTGACTTTGCGGAAGTGAAAAACAACGGTGTCATTGACCAGCCGGTGGCACATGCAGCACTGAAAATGGTGGATGTAGATGAAGCTGGTTTTGATTATATGGACCGCAAGTTATTACTGGCCATTATGGAGAAATTCATGGGGGGGCCAGTCGGGCTGGATAATTTAGCCGCGGCTATTGGTGAAGAAAAAGATACGATAGAAGACGTGCTGGAACCCTATCTGATTCAGCAAGGATTTTTGCAACGGACGCCACGGGGCAGGATTGCGACGCCACATGCGTATCGCCACTTCGGCCTCACTAAAAGTGAACAGTGAATAGTGAATAGGTAATAGCAACGCCAAAACAGGGCGCACTTTTTAGATTTTCTATTCCCTGTTCACTGTTTACTGTTCACTCAGGCAAAAAAAAAGCCCGCTCAGGGAGCGGGCAAAATACAGAACAACAAGGAAGTTAAATCCAGGGAACAATAACAGGAGAAGTGACAACCGGTCTCTTCGTAACTGATATGCTGCGTATTATAGGCAGGACAGACCAGTCTTCAACCGAGAAAAATTGTGCTATTCATTAGAAAAACTAATATTGCATTTTAACACTTGGTTATTAAATAATCTAAATGCAATTGGTAAGACCAAAAATAATAAATAAAAACAATGATATTTACAACTATGGTCTATTTTTATAGTTAAAAAAATTACCGATTAAAAAACCAACAAGACAAAATTTTATGGAAAAGCAAGCCGCATTTTATTGGCCGATTCGGGTGTACTACGAAGATACAGATGCTGGTGGCATCGTATACTATGCCAATTATCTCAAATTCCTTGAGCGAGCCCGCACCGAATGGTTACGCTCGTTGGGAATAGAGCAAGACACGTGGTTAGAGCATGGCATTGGCTTCGTCGTTCGCTCCGTGCAGTTAAATTTATTTTTCCCCGCTCGTTTTAATGATGAACTGCGCGTGACCGTTGTGGTCGAACAACTCAAACGCGCTTCGGTGCTTTTCAGTCAGCAAGTCGTAGCGAGCGATGGAACCGTGTTATGCCAAGCAGAAATTAAAGCTGCTTGTGTGAATTTAAAACATACCGGCGGGGTCAAGGCGATTCCTATGCCGCAAGAAATTTTAGAGGGACTCAAGCGTGCAAGCTGAACTATCCATTACCGCGTTAATTCTCGAAGCCAGTTTGGTCGTCCAATTGGTGATGTTAATGTTGTTAGCGTTTTCGGTAGGTGGTTGGATGATGATCTTCCAACGCCGCAAGGTCATCCAGCAAGCCAGTCAGAATGCGTTAGCATTTGAGGACCGATTTTGGTCCGGTGTCGATTTAGGGCGGCTTTATCAAGAAGTCGGCGCGCGAGCACAAAATGCTTCGGGTATGGAAAAGCTGTTTCACGCTGGCTTCAAGGAGTTTGCGCGGTTACGTACCAATGCGAATTTACCTCAACAGCAAGTGCTTGATGCCGCCTATCGTGCGATGCGAGTCGTGCATTCACGGGAGCTCGATAAGCTTGAATCAAATTTAAGTTTACTTGCGACGATTGGCTCTATTAGTCCTTATGTCGGTTTGTTCGGTACGGTATGGGGTATTATGAATGCGTTTATCGGCCTGGGAGCGGTTCAGCAAGCGACCTTAGCCATGGTGGCGCCGGGTATTGCTGAAGCACTCATTGCAACAGCTATGGGTCTGTTTGCAGCGATTCCAGCAGTGATTGCGTACAACCGATTTTCTCATCGTGTTGAGAAAGTCGACAATCAATATTTGAATTTTATGGATGAGTTACTCGCCATTCTGCAACGGCAAACGAGTGCTCCAGCAAAAGCAGGAACCAGTGCATGATGACGGTGATTCGACGCCGTCGGAAGCCGGTGTCAGAAATTAATGTGGTGCCTTACATTGACGTGATGTTGGTGTTGCTGATTATTTTTATGGTCACAGCACCGCTCATTACGCAAGGGGTTTCCGTTGATCTTCCAAAGGCCAATGCGGAACCAATGGACCCAGATACCAAACCACCGATTGTCGCCTCAGTAGATCGTGACGGTCGATACTATTTGAGTTCCTATGAAGATCCGAATGCAGCATTGTCGGCGCAAGATTTAGCAGTGCGCGTTGCGGCAGAATTACAGATCGATCCGGAGCGTCAAATTGTGGTGAAGGGCGACGGTGCGGTATCGTACAACCAAGTGATTCAATTAATGGTGCTATTGCAGAAGGCCGGTGTGCCAACGGTAGGGTTGATGACCGATGGTAGCGGAGAGCAGGAGTAAGTGGTGGCGAAAAAGCAATCCTGGTGGCCAAAAGATTTAACCATGCCGTTGGTTTGGTCGTTATTGCTGCATGGCGGTATTGTGGCTGTGTTGGCGTTAGGGATGATTATTAGCCCGAATCCGATTAAACCGGTTGAAGTGCAATTGTCAGGGTTAGAGCCAGCCGCTGACGAGCTCGAAGAAACTGAGGAAATTGTCGAAGCTGTAGCGGTCGATCAATCACAAGTGACCCAACAAGTTGAGGCGATTCGAGAACGTGAGCGACAACAGCGACTGGCCGAAGAAAATCGAATTAAAGAACTGGAGCGCCGTGCAGCTGAAGCGGAACGGCGTCGTGAAGAAGAGCAGCGGCGCCAGCGCGAGTTGGTTGAGCAACAAGAACAGCAACGTGAAAAATTAGCGGAAGAACGACGTCGAGCGCTGGCAGAAAAAGAACGAATTGAACGTGAGCGCAAAGAAGCTGAAGCCGCGGCAGAGGCTGCCGCAGAGCGTCGTAAGCGCGAAGAACAAGCGGCTAAAGAAGCAGAAGAACGCCGAAAACGTGAAGAAGCCGAGCGGCAGAAGCGCGAACAAGAAGCTCGGGAGAAAGCGGAGCGTGAGCGGCAATTGCAAGAACGGCTTGAACGAGAAGCGCAACGGCGACGAGCTGCCCGACAACAGCAAATGCAGAGTGAAATTCAACGCTACAGGGGCTTGATTACGCAAACCATCCAGCGCAATTGGATTGTTGATGAGTCGATGCGCGGCAAAAACTGCGAACTGACGATTCGACTTGCCAGTAGTGGCTTTGTG
>DASSWH010000086.1:0-5997 GCA_035705175.1 Pseudidiomarina sp. | reverse complement strand
CGGCGGCGGTGATGTCGGCGTTGATGGACTTGGAGCCGAGGGTGTTCGCTTCGCGGTTGAACTCTTGCATCATAAAGTCGAGACGGCGGCCACAGGCGCCACCTTTGCGGAGGATTTTGTGAGTTTCGGTGACGTGAGCGTCGAGGCGGTCGAGTTCTTCGGCAACGTCGACTTTCTGCGCCAGCATGACCATTTCGGCTTCGAGGCGTTGTGGGTCGAGTTCGACTTTGGCTTCTTCAAGGCGCGTCATTAGGCGCTCACGCAGCCACTTCATCACTTCTGGCATGTGAGTGCGAACAAATCCAGCACGCTCGGACACGCCTTCCAGGCGCTCTTCGAGCAAGCGCTGCAATGCCGCACCTTCGCTTTCGCGGTTTTCGATAAATTCTGCCAAGGTGGTTTCAAAGGCGGCGAGCACGTCGGCTTGAATGGCATCCATATCGTCTTCTTGCTGCGCCACCACACCTGGCCAGCGCAACACATCAAGCGGATTCAACACGGCACTGGCAGACTGATTAGCGACCCAATTCGCCGATGAAATGACGCTTTTGGCGAGTTCTTCATTGAGGTTGAGCGAGGTTTGTCCGCCTTGCTCGATGGTGATCCGCAGTGAACATTCCACCTTGCCACGCTGCAATTGCTTGCGCAGACGCTCTCGCAAGTTGTTCTCTAAGCTACGAAATGACTCAGGCAATCGGAAGTAGGTTTCCAAAAAGCGCTGATTGACCGAGCGCATTTCCCACACCGCATTGCCCCATTCGGCTTTCATCTCATGCCGCGCATAACCGGTCATACTTTGAATCATGTCGTACCCTCACCACCTCAAATTTAGCAGCGCTCAGTGTACCTCAACACAAGGCCAACAGAAAGTAAGCACAACACCAGCGCAGCGGCGCAAACTGCAAAAGGTTCTGATATAATGCCAGCCCGAAAATTATCCAAGACAAGTTAAGGAGCGCAGCATGCGTCCAAGCGGTCGTACTTCGCAACAAATTCGCCCGGTAACCATTACCCGGAATTACACGCGACACGCCGAAGGCTCGGTGTTGATTGAGTTTGGCGACACCAAAGTGTTGTGCACGGCGAGCGTCGACAAAAGTGTCCCGCGCTTCTTAAAAGGCAAGGGTCAGGGTTGGGTTACAGCTGAGTACGGCATGCTGCCACGCTCAACGCATTCGCGGATGGATCGTGAAGCCGCGCGCGGCAAACAAGGTGGTCGCACGGTGGAAATTCAGCGCCTGATTGGCCGCTCATTGCGTGCCTGTGTTGACCTATCGGCGCTTGGCGAAAACACCATCACGATTGACTGCGACGTGCTCCAGGCCGATGGCGGCACCCGCACCGCCTCCATTACCGGTGCCTGCGTGGCATTAGTCGATGCACTGAACTGGATGCGCAAAGAGAAGCTGGTGAAGTCGAATCCCTTGAAGGGTTTGGTCGCCGCTATTTCGGTGGGTATGTATAACGGCACGCCAGTGGCTGACCTGGATTACCCGGAAGATTCAAAAGCGGAAACAGACATGAACGTCGTCATGACCGAAGATGGCAAACTGATTGAAGTACAAGGCACCGCCGAAGGCGAGCCGTTCTCGTTCGAAGAAATGAATGAGATGTTGGAGCTGGCTCGACATGCGATACGCGAGCTGATGGATCAGCAGCGGGCGGCATTGGCGTAAAGACAGTTAATAGTGAATAGGTAACAGGTAATAGACAAGCCGTGAATAGGTAACAGTGAAGAGATGCAAACAGTGGGGTGCTGTTATCTGTTCACCGTTCACTGGTCACCCTAGGTTCAGAGGTATTGATGAAAACATATCAAAAAGAGTTTATTCAGTTTGCACTAGGGCGCGGGGTACTGAAGTTTGGCGAATTTACGCTGAAATCAGGGCGAGTGAGTCCTTACTTTTTTAATGCTGGATTGTTTAATCAAGGCTCTGATTTGGCGCGTCTGGGCCGCTTTTATGCAGCGGCATTGCAAGACAGCGGTGTGGAATATGACTTGCTATTTGGTCCGGCGTATAAGGGTATTCCCATTGCCACTGCAGCAGCCATTGCACTATTCGATACCTACCAAAAAGATGTGCCTTACTGCTTTAATCGCAAAGAGAAAAAAGACCATGGCGAAGGCGGCAACTTAGTCGGTTCACCGCTGCAAGGTCGGGTGATGTTGGTCGATGATGTGATCACCGCCGGTACTGCTATTCGCGAGTCGATGGAGATTGTGCAAGCCAATAACGCACAACTCGCGGGCGTGTTGATTGCGCTCGATCGCCAAGAGAAAGGCAAAGGCGAACTGAGCGCGATTCAAGAAGTGGAACGTGATTACGGCGCAACGGTCATCAGCATCGTGTCACTGAACGACGTGATTGAGTTTGTCCGCCAAGAGCCAGAGTTCGAGCAGTATCTGCCAGCGGTAGAGGCTTATCGTGCCAAGTACGGAATAAGTGACGGTAAATAGTAAATAGTGAACAGTGAATGAAGAGATTTTTCCTTTCACTGTTCACCGTTCACTTTTCACCAAATTCGTTAGAATTTCTCTGGGGTTTCCAGCGCGATCCCTACTCGGCCATTCATGACCTGACACTCGCCGCCTGAAATTTGCGTCCGGGTATTCTCGTCCGCCAGCACCGTCAACCGATAGTCTTCTTGCAGAAGCGTGAACTGCTCACGATCACGACACAGCAACCGCAGTGAATCAATCATGCCACGGTCATCCAAAAAGCGCGTGGTGGGCTCGGTTTGCACGATGCTGCCATCGGTTGCGAAACGCACGGCATTGATGTCTTGGTCGCTGATGCGGCCAGAAGCTCCAGCAGTTAGGTAGTGGAAAGTCGATGCCACTGCATTTTCCGCTTGCTGCGCACCTACTACGAAGAATACGCCGCGCTCACCAATAATCCGAAACTCGTTGCGTAATACATTGACCTGCATCGCGGTAGTTTCATCAATACCAATTGCCATAGGGGTAAAGGTTTCCGCAGCCAAACGTAGTAACCGTGCTTGCCGGCCCCGTTCAGAAAAGTGCGTATCCAAAATAGCGTAGGGGAACAAACCGATACCACCAAGTGGGTGATACGTCAGTGTGTCTTGATTCATATCACGCGGACACGAATCGTTGTTGTTACAGCCAGGTACCGGTGGTTCCGCTGCGCGTGCACCCGCCTTCAAAGCTTCTGCAGAGGTACCATTGGTAATCATAGACTTAGCAGTCATCACGGCAGTACCTGCACTGGTACCACCCACCACAAAGTTACCGCCGCGAACCCGCGAGTAGATTTCGATTAGCAACGGTGACGGTTGGCTCAATGGATTGAGCAATGCTTGACGCGTTAAATTCTGGTCGCCGCCATTTATGAACACCGCATCAACATTCTCGATGATCTCGATTCCGGCAGCCGCACGCTTACAAAACTCAACTTGCTGCTGGTATTTGGCTGCGTGTACACGGTCCCGATCCCAAGCACCGAATTGTTCTTCACGGATCTCATTAAGCGCATCACATTTGCCGCTACGCTGGGCTTCATACACCGCCGCATCAATAGGTAACCATTGCGCTTCAGCGCCCAACTCAGCAAATAAATTCAAGTAGAAATCGACCGCATCGTAAGGGTCACGCGCTGACGCAGTAATCACTGCAATACGGGGTTTGACTTCACCTCCAGCAACAGTGCCACGAACCTTCGCAGCCTGTGCCACAAACTCCTGAAACACGTCCACCGCATTTTGGTTGAGTGATTCATCAACATTCACTTGTTCGCGCATACCTGCCGGAACTGGCATTTCTAAATGATCGAGAATCAAGTTCCATTCAGAATCACTTAAATTCTCGTACAAGTATTGCGTGGCACGGCGGGTAAATTCATCCACAAACACCCGCTCGGGCATAATGTCTTCGTTCACGCGTTCACGAATGATGGTGAGTGCCTCACGTACATCATCGCGAGTCTCGCGTCGATGCACAGGCCAGTACTCATCGTCTAATAGTGGTTTGACATATTTTTCAGAAAGATTCAGGTAGCGGTCAACGCGCATCGTTTGACTATCAATCCAGCCACCTTCTTCGCAATGATTTGCGGCCATACTCGAACAGATGGAGAGCGCGCCACCAGCAAGCAACAATTGGTAGTCTGGACCGCTACGCTCAGCCTCCGCAGGCTGCGCCAACGCAAGCATTGGCAAACATGCCAGTGCACCGACAGCACCCTTCATGACGTTACAAACTTTGTTACTCATTCGCATACTCCCTCACCCATACTTCTGTTTTGGCTCAATTGACAGCCGCACAACCTAATGCTAATTATTAATACAGTCAACTTATGACAACCAAACGAGTGGTAAGTTTACCGCTCAATTCACATCCAAATACGAATTACGGAGGCCAGAGTATGTTGAAAAAAGCATGTCGCTTAAGCGCATACCACTACCGTAACTTCTATCTCTCCGAATGGTGGGACGAATAGCGTTTCGCGATAGCCCGTAGGGGTTATCACGAGGGCTCTACGTCTTCGACTTCTTCCAGATTCCAGATCCTCAGAGCATTGTGCTGAGCTAAGTAGTTGCGCCTAGAGCGTGTCGACAGCTATGCCTGAGTTATAAAAATCATAAGAAGCATTCAGAGGGATAGTTATGTCTATCAACACAACCACGACCGCAACCTTAGCGGCACTTGCGACCTTCGCACTCTCGCCTGTGGCACTTGCGCTGCAGGCTGAAACCGCAGCTACCGAAGAGAACGAGGCCGACGAACGAATTCAAGTTACGGGCTCTCAAATCAAAGGCGTCGACTTAGAAGGCGCACAACCACTTATCGTCATCGACGCCGAAGAAATTGCCAACTCACCGGCTGATACCATCAGCGATCTCCTCAAGTATGTTGCGCAGACACGCGGCGGTAGCGGTAGCTTCAACACCAGCTCCAGCGGCGCACTGCAAGGCGACTCACCTGTGGGCCAAGCTGCGGCCTCGCTACGCGGACTGGGCGCATCAAGCACATTGACGTTGGTCAATGGTCGCCGAATTAGCGCCAGCTCCTTTGCCAATAACTTCGAAAACTTTGTCGATATCAACAGCATTCCACTTGCTGCTATTGAGCGCATTGAAATCTTAGCAAACGGCGCCTCAGCTACCTACGGTGCAGACGCTATTGCTGGGGTTATCAACTACATCCTGAAAAAGGATTACGAGGGCTTTGAAATCAATGCCGGTTACGGCAACTCCCAAGCGAGTAGCTCCGATGACAAGGTCAATCTCAACCTCGTGGGCGGCACCAATATTGGTGATACCAACGTCACCGCCTACTTGGACTACTACAAACGCAACGCCTTGTATGACCGTGACCGCGAGCAAACCGCCACGAGCTTTTTCCCGAGCCAGCAAGGCATCTATCCAAGCTTTAACACCTTGTTCTTTGATGACATCGACTATGTCGAGCAATCGTGTCCGGACAACCAGCGTTACGACGGTCGCGAAGGTTTCCCCACCAGTTCGTTTGGTGAGTACTGTGAATACAATCAAAATGCAGTCCTGCCGACCTATGCGGATCTTGAGCAACTGGGTGCCGGCCTCAACCTGAATACTCGACTAGGCACCATGAACTGGTTTACTGAAATCATGTGGGGCCAAACCAAATCCACTAGTAACTCAACCGGTGCGCCGTTCAGCGGCTTTGAGGTGGCGTATGACCACCCCGATTTCCCGGACGAACTCAAAGCACGCTATGACGCACTTTATGATGATCTTGGCTTTGCACCGGACGACCGTATTCTGACTTGGGGTCGCTTTGCCGACGGTCGTACCATCAGCAACCAAACGACCGCTTATCGCGTCGTAACCGGCCTCAATGGTTACGTTGGTGCCTGGGATTGGGAAGCGGCAATCAGCTATTCACGCAGCGAATCCGAGCAACGTGCGGAAGCCGGTATTATCAATGAGGATAAGTTCCAAGCCGCATTATTAGGCGAGCTCTGTGCAGATGGCTCTCTGGGCTGTAGTCCCTCG
>DASSWH010000085.1:0-5755 GCA_035705175.1 Pseudidiomarina sp. | reverse complement strand
CGCCAGCGCACACGGATCCGAAAAAGTGGCAGGCGGTGTTAAAGCTGGCTGAACAGTTTCTGTCAAAGGACGCCATTCAGCAGGCTGGATTGTTGGATTATGAGATGGTGCAAGCGACCTTTGCAAAACATGAGGATGAATCTGTGCCCATTGACGAGAAAGTACAGTTGGATGCTGTGATCAATCACATGCTCGGTATCCAAATTCTGCACCACCACTTCGTTCAAACCGATGTTCCAGCTCTCGCTGCAACACGGGCTAAGGAACTCGGCTGGCACGCATAGTGCCAGTCCGAGAGTACCAGCCCAGAGCGGATTACTTCACGATATTTAACAGCACTTTAGCAATATCCGTATGGTCCTGATAGCCGCGTAGTTGCTCGGCATAAGGACCCTCGGCTAAGACTGGAACATCAACGGCTGTATGGCCCGTCGTCGTCCAACCGGTGCGAGTATGCTTGCTAATGAGCGGAACCAGCACAGCGCCTAAAGCGTATTGTTGGTCTCTAGCGCGCTCAGTCTCAGGAAGTTCCGCTGCCAATAACTGTTGCCATTCGGCTTCTGTGAATTCCAAGTTGAGACGTGGTTGCAAGTAGTCGCGCCATTGATCACGTGGCATCTCAAGTAATTGTTCAGTCAAAAATGCCAACGAATTTTGAATCCCCATGACCCGTTCGGAATACCAAGCATATTCGCCGCCTTGGCCGAGAGTAAGACCACCAGTAGAGTGGTCTGCCGTAATGACTAACAAGGTATTTGGGTGCGCTTCCTGATAGGCTTTCACCACGTCAATAGCTGCTGCAAAGTCAGCCATTTCATGAATCGCACAGGCGATATCGTTTGCATGTCCGCACCAATCTATTTGACTACCTTCAATCATGAGTGCAAACGGTTGTCCTTCTTCCTGCTGGTTCGTGAGAAGTCGCAAAGCATGCTCGGTCATCGTTGCCAAACGCGGTTCAGCATCAATCGCGTGCGGCAAACCAATGGGGGCAAACAGCCCCATGGCTGGAAGTTGTTGTACGGTCGATAATTCATCAAATTCGGTGACTATGGTCATCCCTTGCGCCTCGAGCTCAGGTAGCCAGTTCTTATCGTCGCGATTGAAATGCGCATAGCCGCCACCCAGCATTACGTCAAAGCTCCATTGCCCCTTGGTAATGGGCGTTGCCATCGAATCAGCAATTTGGTGATACCTATTGCGCGATGGATGATGAGTAAAAAATGAGGCCGGCGTCGCGTGTGTGACTTGGGAGGTTGAGACTGCACCTGTGAGCCAGCCGTTCTGGCGTGCTAACTCCATCAATGTTTGTTGTGGATGTTTGTTGGCATCTACACCAATAGCTCCATTATAGCTTTTTACACCGGTTGCTAGGGCAGTTGCGCTCGATGCTGAATCGGTGACCCACGTATCGTCATCAGGGTAGGTCGTCGCAGCGCCAACTAATAAATCATCAAATGGAGTTTTGGCCAGGGAATCAGCACCTAATTCACTCATCGCATAGCGGTAAGCCGAAATGTATTCGAAGCCCATACCATCACCGATCATAAATATGATATTTGGCGGCGTCACTGTCGCTGTCGTAGCTGGAGTCGGATCGGTTGTCGCGCAGCTAACCGTTCCAAGTGCTGCTGTTACTGCGAACGTCACCAGAGAAATAGATTTCATGGGTAATTCCTCATCATTTTTTATGTCGATATCGTAGCACAGACGCATGACATTGAAGTGACAAAATCTGAGTTAAACATGTTCGATAAATTTCCCGATGAAGACTTGAAATCTGTGCACATCATCCATAAATAAAGAATACCAAGATGTCTCTGAGAGAGTCTTGGCTACTTAAATTATTGCTTCTTTAGGAGAATGATGATGGCAACAATTGATTTATCCCCTTTATATCGTAGTTCTATTGGTTTTGACCGTATGGCGCGGCTGCTCGATGCAGCCATGCGTGCTGACGGCAACGGTGCAGGTGGTTATCCTCCCTATAATATCGAAGTCATCGATGATAATCGTTATGCAATAACCCTAGCGGTTGCTGGATTTGCTGAGGATGAACTGAGTATCGAGGTCGAAAACGGTATGCTCAAAGTGCAAGGTAAGAAAACCGAAGATAATGAAGAACGTCATTATTTGCACAAAGGTGTCGCTTTCCGAAGCTTTGAGCGGAAATTCAATTTAGCTGATCATGTTGAAGTGATCGGTGCCGAAATGAAGAATGGCTTGTTGACGATAGGGCTCGAGAAAATCGTGCCAGAGTCAATGAAGCCAAAGCAAATCAAGATCGGCAAATCACTTAATCTTCTTGAGAAAAAAGCGAGTTAATCGCTGCTCCAACGAAAACAGTCAGCATTATGCTGGCTGTTTTTTTAGTCGTTTGGATCGCAACTATGTTCGGTCACTTTCCACACAATAGGTTCCCAGTAACCTGCATTGATGATGTCATTGCGCTTTTCCGTGATGAAATGAGCGGCCAAGTGATACTTTTTGTTCGGCTCGACAACCAACCGCATTAATTTTTCAGGCTGTAAGCTACGTGATCGACGCACGCTGGGGTCACTAATTTTTTCATGCAAACCAATGACGTGTTCGCCAACCCCTAATTTAATAATAGGATTTTGGATGCGCATATCATCACCGTTGATCGTATTAATGAAAGCTGGGTAATAATCGCGAGTGGAAGGTGGTTGCATAAAGATACTCACACGCCCACATGCGCTCGCATTTTGAATGGCTACAGCGGTCTCCTCAAAAGTCGAGTCGACTTCGAGCCGCCAACCCGGTACCACGGTTGCCCGCACGATACTCTCCAGAGTTTGACTATCACCATCTCGAAGCACAGTCACGCTGAACGTCGAACCATGCTCAAGTTCATCAAACATTTGAAGAATATTTTGCAATGACTCGTCTATTACCGACACGTGGTTAATGTGAGTCAGTTCGTCACCGACTTGCACACCCATATCAGCAGCTACTGTTCCTGGCCGCACACTTAATACTTCGCCATCAGGTCTTACAATTGCGCCCCATTCAAAATAGCTACGTGCGGGCTCCTCGAGCACTACCGAATCGTTCTTACCGCCAGCCTTAGCGGCTTCGACTGCCGCAGCTCGAGCCATTTCGCGAGCTCTGTTTTCTTGTAACTCAGCTGCAAGGGGCGATCCATAGAATAAGGAACCGCTGAAGGTAAGAGCAGCAAACAAGCCTAAACTAATACTGGAAAATGACTTCATAAAACTTGCTCCTTCGCTTGTAGGTAAGCGCGTTCTTGCCACAATGCATCAATCTGATGGGGTGCGGCACCCTGCAAATACGCAGCTTGAATGCGTTGATCGAGTGCATCAAGTGTATAATTATCAGCAAGCAACATCGGTGGAACCGGTTGCATAGCCGGCGCGGTTGGCGTCAATGGCGCAACAACAAACCACGCGACAGCCGCTGCAGTGGCGATTGGTGCGAGCCACAGCCACTGTCTATGTGGCGCAAGAGTGGACCGCGGCTGTATATCTTGCCAACGCAACGATAATTCAGATTGTTGAAGTTCGACCCATTGCTCAAGTCGCGCTTTTAAGGCTTGTTCAGCGGGTGTTTTCTGTGTAGATGGTGTGGTCATGAACTACTCCTATCTTTCAACTTCTGGAGCGCGCGATGGTATCGCTGCCTAACTGCCGTTGCTGAAATATTCATATATTCGGCCAATTCTTGGTGACTATAGTCTTCGACAACAAACAACCAAACCAACAGCCGCTCATCATCACTTAAAGCATTCAACAATGTCTCGATGTCATCGACCCGACTCAACCAATCTGCTTGACTCTGCCAGTCATCCGTTTCGACCTCGGGCTCGTCTTCAATACTATTATTTTGATTCGTTGGTCTGCGGAAATAAGCAAAGGCGGTATTCAATGTGAGTTGCTTCAACCAACCGCCAAACGCAGAGGCTTCTCGCAATTGATTCAGTTTGGCAAAAGCTTGCACAAACACATCTTGAGCTAAATCTCGCGCCAACTCGGGCTCTTTACAAAGTCCGCGTAAAAGAGTGAGAACAGGGCGTTGAAATACTTCGAAGATGACACGTTGGGCATCACGCCGGCCCTCTTGCGCCGCGCGAATCGTATCTGGACTGATGTCACTACCAAATCCTGTGTTCAACGCCTTCGTCTCCTTCCTTGTTCTTACCAACAAGATGCCTGAATCGAAGACGTTGTGACAAGACTTTTACTAAAATTGAATGTCTGCGTAGACAGGATCGTGATCCGATGAGCGAAACGGGGATTCGCTGGCCCAATCTGGATTATCGATAGCTTGGTTGTATTGTAATGCAGTGGGTTCATCCGCATTGATAGACCAATGATGTTGCCGGACGATACGATTGTGTAGTGTGGTTGACACCAAGAGGTGATCGAGACTTCCTGCTTGACCACTAAATACATACGAGTATCCATTCGGCTCAAATACATCAATTCGATTATGATATCCGCGCTGCAAAAGGAGTTGTATGGGGTCTTCTTGAGCGTATGCATTGAAGTCGCCAAGGAGTACTCTGGCCTCGATAGAAGCTGTTCGAGGATCATTCTCGATAAAGTCAGCTAAGAGTTGAGCTGATTGTACACGAACCCCATTCCAACAGGCTTGACCATCAGCATTATTCTGATTAGCCGGGTCGTTGCCGCGCGGACAGCTGCCTTTCGATTTGAAGTGATTCACGGCCACTAAAAACGATTCTTGATTATGAGTCGGGGTAAATTGTTGAATCAAAGGGTAGCGACTGCGCGCACCAAATGGGTACTCAGTGATGGTGATTACATCACCCTCTGGACGCACTTTATCGGTTCGATAAAGCAGGCCATTGGTGATTTGGTCCGTGCCAAACGCTCCCGTCTCAGTGGCGCGAATAAATGCCCATGGCTTGCCAGTTTTAGTTCGGAGCGCCTCTGTCAATTGCACAATCGCGCTGGTTGAGTCGTAACCGTCATTTTCAATTTCCATGAGGCCAATAATGTGCGCGTCCATGCTGGCAAGTGCTGCAACAATTTTTGCTTGTTGCAGCATAAATTGGGGAAGATTCTCCGCACCACGCTCCGTAGGGAAGGATTTCTCAGTGCCTTCCCCATTAAAATAATTCAAAACATTAAATGCACTGACACGAATGGTTTGTGCCGCGGGCTCTGGCGGAGCTGCCGGACGTTCGGCTAATTTGCTCACGATGATCGGCTGCGTGGGTTGAATACGGTAATCGTTATTAAATTCACTAAATACACCGGTAACCGCTTCAATTTGTGTTCCTGCGCGCAGACTGTTCGTTGCCGTTAAACGCGGAGCTGGATACGGCACGAACATCGGATTCGGTGCTTGATTGTCATCAATAGTGATCAAACTGCGATTATTGAGGTCGGCAATTTGTTGTGCTTCAGCACCCGGTTTGACCCGTTGTGTGGGGGAATACAAACGTTCGGGTGCAACTTGAAACTGACCATGCCGCGCCAATTGATAATTACCGTTTACAATCAAGCTCGACGTTGTTGCAACTAACATACCTTCATAACTCTCAAAGTCCGTGGTATCCGCCACGGGCAGAGAGAGCGTTACCGGTTTCGGTTGAGCGACGGTTCCACAGACACTGAGTTGGGTTACTTGCTGTAATTGTGTGAGTTGCTGTGCTTCAGATACGGTGCCGCTGACCATCACCTGTTGTCCTGGCCTGACGAGCATTTCGGTGGTGGTGGGACGATATGCAATGAAAAGCCCCTCAGCC
>DASSWH010000084.1:0-9622 GCA_035705175.1 Pseudidiomarina sp. | reverse complement strand
TCATTGATCGCTGCTTTTCAAAGGGATAAGTCGTTGATCAACATTAGTGAGAGGATAACAGGGTCATGCAATTTTTATTCAAAGTGGCGACCATATGTGCGGCAGCGGTAGCCGTGAGCTTAGCTCCCGGTTCGACCAAGGCTAATCCGGTCAAAATTGATTACCAGCAACCGGCGCAAGAAATTATCGATATCGTCGACGCAGCGCCATCACCTGGCGGTAGTCTGAGCCCAGACGGCTCATTATTGTTGATTACCGGTTATCCAGCGTTACCTGATATTTATGACTTAGCTGCTGAAGAAATTAAACTTGCTGGGCGTCGCATTAATCCAGCCAATTACTCCGTCAGTCAAGCACGTTATATCAGTGAAGTGAGTCTGGTTGACGTGGCTAGTGGTGATAGTCGGGCAATTTCTGGTCTCCCCGACGATTTAAAAGCATTGGGTGCCTCGTGGTCGCCGGATGGTAATTACATCGCCGTTGCCCAACAAGAACGCGAACAAGTGCAGCTTTGGCTTGTCGATGTGCGAACTGCAGAGGCTAGTTTATGGTCCAGCACACCACTCAACGCGGTCTGGGGGGCACGGTTAGAATGGCGCCATGATAGCGCTGGTCTCTATAGTTACACAGTCGCCCCCGGTTTAAAGAAGCCGCAAGCAGCGGCGGTTCCAAGTGGTCCTGTGATTACCGAAAGTCGCGGACGGACTGCGCCTGGTCGCACCTACCAAGATTTGCTACAAAACAAATATGACGAATCTCTGTTCGACTATTATTTCACGAGTCGTGTCACCTATTTCGGTTTGAATGGCGATGAACGTGCGCTCGGTGACCCTGCTATCTACAATGGCTTGAGCGTATCGCCGAATGATGACTATTTGCTGATTTCAGTGATCGAGCGTCCTTATTCGTACGCGGTGCCGCACTACCGATTCCCACAAACCACGCGTGTTTGGAACCAAGAGGGAGAAGTCGTCTACACGGTGGTAAAACAACCGCTCGCTGATAACTTGCCGATTGCATTTGACGCTGTCGTACAAGGTCGTCGTGATGTGAGTTGGCGCAATGACGCTGACGCTACTTTAGTGTGGGCCGAAGCCACCGACCAAGGTGACCCCGCGGTTGACGCTGAGGTACGGGATCAAGTTTTTCAACAAGCAGCGCCGTTTACTGAACAGCCGCAAAAGCTTGCTGATTTGACCAAACGCTTTGGGCGACTGCTCGCTGCGGATGCAGAAAACATTTTGATTTGGGAACGCTGGTGGGCCGATCGTGACGAAAAACTGTGGTTAGTTGATGCGACCGGTCAGCGAGATACACAGCTAGTGTGGGAGCGTTCGTGGGAGGATCGTTATAATGATCCAGGCTCTCCGTTTACTGTGCAAGTTGATGGTCGTCGTCTCCTATACTTGAACGATGGTGCCATGTTACTCGGCGGCAATGGCGCTTCCGACGAGGGTGATCGTCCCTTCATCGACCGTTATACATTGCAGACTGGCGAATCTGAGCGGCTGTGGCGTAGTGAGGCTCCCTATTACGAATCGCCACGTGCGCTCATCGATCCGACTGAGATGACGTTTTTGACCCAACGCGAGGGCGTCGACGATCCAGCTGACTTCTATGTTCGTGATGTCGATGACAACCAGTTGGTGGCGCTGACAGAAACCGCGCACCCAATGCCTCATACCTTAGGGATTACGCGTGAACTCATTACTTATGAGCGCGAAGATGGCCTTGCAATGTCAGCCGAGATGTATTTGCCAGCCGGCTATAATCCACAATCCGACGGGCCGTTGCCAACAATCGTGTGGGCATATCCGCGTGAGTACAAGAGCTTCGCAGCTGCCGCACAAATCTCTGGCTCTCCTTATGAGTTCGTTCGGATTAGCTATTGGGCGCCGCAATATCTCGCCACACAAGGTTATGCCGTGTTAGATAGCGCGACGATGCCAATTGTGGGTGAGGGCGACGCAAAACCAAATGATACCTTTATTGAGCAGTTGGTCATGAACGGCAAAGCTGCTATCAAAGCAGGTGTCGATCGCGGTGTTACCGATCCAGAGCGAGTTGCTTTGGGTGGTCATTCCTATGGTGCTTTTATGACCGCCAACATGCTGGCGCATAGTGACTTGTTCACTGCAGGTATCGCGCGCAGTGGTGCATACAATCGTAGTTTGACGCCATTTGGTTTTCAGCGCGAAGAACGCACGGTATGGGATGATCCAAACCTATATGTGCAAATGTCGCCGTTCTTTCACGCGCACAAAATCAATGAGCCGTTATTGATGATTCACGGTGCAAACGATAATAACTCGGGTACTTTTCCGATGCAGTCAGAGCGTCTGTATCAAGCGATTAAAGGATTGGGTGGAACCACACGTTTGGTGATGTTGCCATTTGAGTCGCATGGGTACCGTGCACGCGAGTCGGTGCTGCACATGTTGTGGGAGCAAACCAACTGGCTTGATGAGTTTGTGAAAAACGCCGATTAATTGACAAAATCAAAGGGCCAGTACGCAACAGCGACTGGCCCTTTTACATTTTGTTGCAATCAATCCCTTCTGGTTACACCCTGCTGTTTGTGTCGCTTTCAACCATCTTTTATAGTATTTTCAATCAGCGTGAAACGGGTAACAATGGGAGAGCGCCCGCATGAATCAGGAAACCTTTAAAGTTTTAGTAGTGGATGACGATGCAAGGCTACGCGGCTTGTTGGAGCGCTATTTAACCGAACAAGGTTTTTATGTTCGTGCTGCGGCACAAAGCGAACAAATGGATCGCCTACTCGAACGTGAAAATTTCCATTTGATGGTGCTCGACTTAATGTTACCCGGTGAAGATGGCCTCTCCATCTGCCGCCGTTTGCGGCAGAAGAATAACGATATCCCCATTGTCATGCTCACGGCTAAAGGCGATGAAGTTGACCGTATTATCGGTCTTGAACTGGGTGCAGATGATTATTTAGCCAAGCCGTTTAATCCACGTGAATTGTTGGCTCGTATCCGCGCTGTGTTGCGCCGTCGCGGTAAGGAAATCCCCGGAGCTCCATCGAGCAGCGATGAGATGATTGAGTTTGGTGAATTCAAATTAAATCTAGGTACGCGAGAAATGTTCCGTGGCGATGAGCCGATGCCGCTAACCAGCGGTGAGTTTGCAGTGCTTAAAGCCCTCGTTACTCATCCGCGACAACCGATGTCGCGCGACAAACTGATGAATCAAGCGCGCGGTCGTGATTACAGTGCACTTGAACGTAGTATTGATGTACAAGTGTCACGCTTACGCCGAATGCTGGAGACGGATCCTGCTAATCCACGCTACATTCAGACCGTTTGGGGTTTGGGTTATGTGTTTGTTCCAGATGGCAATGCGAAGGCTTCTTCCTAACTTATGCGCCTGTTTCCTCGATCAGCGTTTGCGCGAACCGTAGCGCTGATCGCGACCTTGTTGCTGATCAATCAAATTATTTCTTACATTATGGTTGGTCTGTATGTTGTGCAACCAAGCATGCAACAAGTCACTTCTGTTATCGCTCGTCAAATTGAAGGTGCACTGTTGCTGGATGAGTGGATTCGAGAGAGTGACGCTTACCCGCGCGAGAAACGTGATCTTGCGTTACGGTACACAGAAGCTACTGGCATTCAGGGCTTTTCGCAAGATGAAGCATTAGAAAACGGTTTGCGTCAGACTACCAGCTATAATTTCTTGTCCAGTCGTATGCGTGATTTGCTCGGTGCAGAAACCGAAGTCCGCGTGTCTCAGGGCGAACAGTTTTACGTCTGGATTGAAACGGACCGATTACCGGGGTACTGGCTTCGAGTTGAGGTCGATAGCTTTAATGAATCGCGCTTTTCACCGCTCTTGTTCTATCTCATTCTCATTGGTGTGTTGAGTGTGCTCGGCGGCATGCTATTCACCAACTGGCAAAACCGACCTTTGAAAAGTTTGGAGCGTGCTGCTCGGCAAATTGGACGTGGCGATTATCCAGAGCAACTGCCCGAGCGCGGATCAACTGAGGTGATTGCGGTAACGCGTGCTTTCAACCAAATGTCAAAAGGCGTACAACAACTCGAACAAGATAGAGCGTTACTCATGGCTGGTGTTTCGCATGACTTGCGCACACCGCTAACGCGAATTCGCTTGGCGACGGAGATGATGCCGCCGAATGAAGATTATCTGGCCGAGGGAATCATCAGCGATATCGATGATATGAATGCAATTATCGACCAGTTCATTGACTACGTGCGGGTGGATACGTCAGCTGACCAAGATTGTGAGAATCTAAACTTTTTGGTTGAAGATGTCGTTGGGCATTTACCCGAAACTTGGCATGCTGAAGTCACGGTTAACTACCAATCCATGCCAGACGTGCCAGTGCGAGCAATATCCATTAAGCGAGTGCTACTCAATTTATTGGAAAATGCTGAGCGTTACGGCAACGATAAAATTATTGTGGATACGGGCTACGATGCGGACAGCGCTAAAGTGTGGGTTGTCGTCTGCGATAATGGTCCTGGCATTCCGACTGAGCAAATCGAACACCTCTTACAACCGTTCACGCAGGGTGACAAAGCACGTGCAACCAAGGGTTCTGGTCTCGGTCTTGCTATTGTTAAACGAATTGTTGAACGTCACCATGGACAGGTTGTATTTAGTCGCAGTGAACGCCTCGGTGGATTGTGCGTCCGCGTCGAATTGCCGGTAGCGCCAACACCGTCACAAGTTATCTGACGCGGTTTAATCCGTTCAATGCTGCGACTCGATAAGCCTCTGCCATGGTTGGATAATTAAACGTGGTATTGACGAAATACTCGATGGTATTGCCTACGCCTTTTTGTTCCATGATCGCCTGACCGATGTGAATGATTTCAGCAGCACGCTCACCAAAACAGTGAATACCCAGCACCTCTTTGGTATCGCGATGGAACAATATTTTCAGATTCCCGACCAGCATATTTGAGATCTGTGCACGAGCGAGATGTTTAAACTGGGCGCGGCCAACTTCATAGGGCACTTTTTGTGCCGTGAGCTCTTCTTCAGTTTTACCCACGGAACTAATTTCTGGAATCGTGTAGATCCCCGTCGGGATATCGCTGATCAGACGCTGCTCACAATCGCCGTGGAGCATAGCAGTGGCACAGATGCGTCCTTGATCATAGGCGGCGCTAGCAAGGGATGGATAGCCAATAATGTCACCGACCGCGTATATGGTCTCGACCGATGTTTGGTAGTGTTTAGAAACCTCAAGTTGACCTCGATAATTGGGTTCTAGCCCGACTTTGTCGACCGCGAGCTCCTCAATGTTGCCTGAACGACCATTGGCGAAGAGGAGACAGTCGGCAACAATACGTTTGCCAGATTCGGTGATCAATACGACCCCATCTTCGGTTCCCTTAATTGACGCGTATTCCTCATTATGTCGAATGACAACACCACTGTTACGTAGGTGGTAAGACAGTGCATCAGAAATTTCAGCATCCAAGAATGACAGCAACCGATCACGAGTATTCACTAAATCTACTTTGACGCCGAGTCCACGAAAAATACTGGCGTACTCACAACCTACCACACCGGCACCATAGATAATGATGCTCTTCGGCTCATGTTTCAGATCGAGGACGGTATCCGAGTCATAAATGCGCTCGTGTGTGAAATCGACATCTTTTGGATGGTAGGGACGTGAGCCACTGGCGATCACGACTTGTTCGGTCGTCACGAACTCAAGCGTACCATCGGTCTGCTTGATCTGTAATTCGTGAGCATTCACGAAGCTCGCAGTGCCATGTACTACATCGACACCATTGCGTTGATAAAAACCGCTGCGTAGCTGTACTTGTTTACGGATGACACCTTGGGCATGTTTGAGAATTTCGGCAAAGGTTAAACCACGTTGCACGCGCTCGCCAGAAAATAGTGGGTTAGTATTGTATTCAATTAAACGACTGACCGAATGGCGCAACGCTTTGGATGGAATGGTGCCCCAATGGGTACAACCACCACCAATGGACTGATGCTTCTCAATCATCAGCACTTTGCGGCCATTTTTGGCAAGTTGCATCGCAGCGCCTTCACCACCTGGACCGCTGCCGATCACCACCGCATTATATTGTCTCTGCGTTTTTGTCATCGTTTTACTCCCTAACCACGTTATAGTAGCTTATAGTACCAATAACTGATGACAAATCCGATGTTATGGAAGCGGTAACAGCATGGCGCCAAAGCAGATTCCCGAAATTTTAACCCGCCAAGTAGTAGCGCGTAGTCGTTTACTTAAAATTGAAGCCATAGATTTGCGGTTTAGCAACGGCGTGGAACGTCAGTTTGAGCGCATGCAAAGCAGCGGCCGTGGGGCGGTGATGATTGTTCCATTTATTGACGCCGATACGCTTATGCTCGTGCGCGAATACGCGGCAGGCCTGCATAACTATCAGCTTGGCTTCCCCAAAGGTTTAATCGACCCAGGTGAAACCCCAGAGGAAGCAGCTAATCGTGAGCTGAAAGAGGAAATTGGGTATGGTGCACGAGAACTCATTCCACTGAAAAGTGTGACCATGGCGCCGCAATTTTTCTCTGCCACCATGCATATCTTTATTGCTAAAGACCTGTATCCGGAAACCCTTGAGGGAGATGAGCCAGAGCCGCTGGAGCAAGTCCCTTGGTTATTGAGCAAGGCGGATGCCTTGTTAGAGCAAGAGGATTTTACTGAAGCGCGCAGTATTGCTGCGCTGCTCATGACCTTGCGAGAGCTGGCCGAATGAGTGGGTATCAAGAGTCTGCAACCACGCCTGAGCAATTGACGCAGTGGCAACGTGGTGCGGAAGACATTGCTATTCGTGCCGGCGACCTCATCCTAGAACTCTACGAAGAGCAAGCGTACGAGACCCTTGAAAAGCATGATCAATCGCCGTTAACCAGTGCTGATTTAGCTGCGAATCGATTGATTGTCGACGCCCTTCAGAAATTAACGCCTGACATTCCTGTGTTGTCCGAAGAAAGCGGGCATCTCGATTTTGCCCAGCGCAAGCAATGGCCCCGTTATTGGTTGATTGATCCCATCGACGGCACCCAAGAGTTTATTGCACGTAGCGGAGACTTTACTGTCATTGTGGCTTTGGTTGAATTCAATCAGCCGGTGCTAGGTGTTATCTATTGGCCTGCTGGTGATGCGCTCTATTCCGCGCAACGCGGAGCTGGTGTTTACAAGCAAGACATTCATGGTCGTCGTCCCATTGGCATTCGACGCCTGCAAGAGCCGCAACATGAACCTTTGATGCTCGCTATTAGTCGGCGGCAGCCGCGTGAACGTGTGCTCCAACGCATGTCGGCTGATCGTGATTTAGCAACCTATCCAGCGGGCAGTTGCTCACTGAAGGCTTGTTTGATTGCCGAAGGAAAGGCTGACTGCTTTTTACGTGTGGGACCCACTGGCGAATGGGATACGGCAGCGGCGGAAGTTATTGTTGGTGAGGCAGGAGGCTCTATTGTCAGCGAAGATTTTGAGCCATTGACCTACAACAGAGAATCTAATTTGGGGAATCCAAACTTTATTATATTAGGTGACCCAGCGGTACCATGGCGCGATGTTTTTATTAAACACAAAGCCAAAGGTTAAGTGTCTGCGCCGACATCGCCGGCAGGCATGATATTCACCGTTTCATGAAGTTCTGACCACACCAGCACGGCGCGTCCATCTTGTAGCTGAGCGCGCACGTCTTCGACCTTTTCTGCGAGAGATTTTTCTTCTTCGCCGTAGTCGGTGCCTTCGCGCAGTACAAAAGCTTCGATTAAGCTTTCTAATGTATCAGGGTCTACGGCTTGCCATGGTATTTGCATTAGGTTGCTTGTGCCTCTTGTAGGGCCTCTTCGGCTGCCAACCAATCAGCTTCCGCTTGCGCGAGACCTTTTTGCAGTTCTGCCTGTTGCTGTAATAGGTCCGTCAGCTCCACTTTCCGCGCTGTCTCATAAAGCCCCGTGTCGGCCAGCTTTTCATTGATCTGCGTGAGCTTGTGCTCATACTCCGCCATTCGTTTTTCGGCGCGGTTGATTTGGTCTTTGAGCGGTTTTAGAGCTTGACGCTGCTCCGCTTCTTTACGCTTTTCAGCTTTTCTATCGACCTTGGTTTCAGTTTGACGTTGGCTCGATGCGGCTTGACTCGCCTGGTGTTGCAACCAGTCATGGTAAGCATCCAAGTCGCCTGCAAACGGCTGTACTTGTTGGTTGGCCACTAAGTAAAACTCATCCACTGTGGTACGCAGCAAATGCCTATCATGCGCCACAATCACCATCGCGCCTTCAAAGTCCTGTAATGCGTAGACCAGCGCTTCACGCATGGTGCTGTCGAGATGGTTGGTAGGCTCATCGAGCAGCAGTAGATTCGGCTTTTGGTACACAATCAGAGCCAATACAAGCCGCGCTTTCTCGCCACCTGACATTGGCGCAACAGTGCGTGTTGCTTGGTCACCTGAAAAGCCAAAACCGCCGATAAAATCACGCAGCTGTTGTTCAGTCGCACGCTCATCGAGCCGTTGTAGGTGTTGCAATGGGGTCGCGGTTGGATCCAACGTTTCTAATTGGTGCTGAGCAAAGTAGCCCAACCGCACGGCAGGGTTCAATTCAAAGACACCTGCTTGCGGCTTTAACTCACCTGCAAGTAACTTCACGAGGGTCGATTTACCAGCGCCATTACGACCCAGCAGACCAATCCGACTTCCCGGAACCAAGTTGAATTGAATGTTCTGTAGCACCACCTTGTCACCATATCCTGCCTGCACTTTGCTGAGCGTGAGGAGGGGATTCGGTAATGCTACCGGCGGTCGGAACGCAAATTGAAAGCCACTGGCAGCCCGCAACGGAGCTGATGCTTGCAGACGTTCGAGTGCTTTAATTCGACTTTGCGCTTGTTTGGCTTTGCTGGCTTTATATCGAAAGCGATCTATGTAGCTTTGTAAATGTTTGCGCTGTGCTTGCTCTTTTTCAAACTGCGCTTGTTGTTGCGCAATTTGCTCGGCTTGCTGGCGCTCAAAACTCGAATAGTTGCCGCTATAACTAGTTGAGGTTTGGTGCTCAATCAGAATGATTTGTTGCGCAATAGCATCCAAAAAGTCGCGGTCATGGGAGATCACCATGAGGGTGCCAGGGAATTTTTGGAGCCAGTCTTCGAGCCAGAATATGGCATCGACATCCAAGTGGTTGGTCGGTTCATCGAGTAGCAATAAGTCGGCACGAGCAATGAGAGCTTGTGCCAAGTTCAGCCGCATCCGCCACCCACCCGAAAAGGATTTGACGGGTTGATAAACTTGTTCGGGGGTAAAGCCTAAACCATTCAGTAGACTGGCTGCACGTGACTCGGCTTCGTATCCGCCAATGGTGGCAAGTTGATCGGCCCAATGGCCGATGCCGTTACCGTCGTGATTCCGCTCTGCCTCGGCGAGCTTTTGCTGCATATGGCGCAGCTCCGAATCGCCATCGAGCACGTACTCTAAGGCAGGCTGATCTAGCGCTGGGGTTTCTTGTTTCACACTGGCAATACGCCAAGCCGCCGGTAAGTCACAATTCCCTTGTTCGACTTGAAGCTCACCACGAAGCAGGGCGAACAGTGACGACTTGCCAGTACCATTGCGTCCAACCA
>DASSWH010000083.1:0-25719 GCA_035705175.1 Pseudidiomarina sp. | reverse complement strand
GTTGCTGCAGGGCCCCTCGCAAACTTTATCCTAGCGGTATTCGTGTTATGGCTCATGTACGTCATTGGTGTACCTTCGGTGAAACCTATCGTGGGAGAAATCACGCCCCATTCGATTGCTGCGCAAGTTGAGTTACAAACTCCCAGCGAAATTATTTCGATTAATGGGCGAGAAACACGCGATTGGCAAGCTGTGAACTTAGCGCTTGCTGCGGAATTGGGTAACGAGCGCGTCACGATAACAACCCGAGATCGCAGGAATCGCATACAAGACTATGTGCTTGATATTGAGAATTGGCGGTTAAGCGAAGAACAACAGCCTACGTTTATGCAGCTGGGTTTGGAACCGTTTCGTCCGCAACCGACACTAAACATTGCTTACGTGGCGGAAGATTCTCCTGCAGCACAAGCCGGATTTCGTGCTGGCGATAAAATAATTGCAATCGATGGAACTCCACAGACGGAATGGTCTCAAACGCTAGATGCTATTATTTCCGCACCCGGGAGCTCGAAGCAATTTACGGTGGAGCGTAACGGGAATCCAGTAGATCTCATGGTGGAATTAGGTAGTCGCACTATTGCAGGGCAAAATCGCGGTTATTTAGGTGTAGAGGCGGAAGGAACAAGGTACCCAGACGAGTATAGGTTTGTGCACGAGTATGGTGTTATCGACGCAATCGGTGCTGGTGCGAAACAAACTTGGGAACTCATGGAATTGAGTGTCGTAATGCTCGGGAAGTTGCTAACAGGGACCGTATCGGTTAGTAACCTAAGCGGCCCCGTTGCGATTGCTGAGGGAGCTGGTGTGTCAGCCAGTTATGGATTGGTTTACTTTTTAGGGTTTCTCGCGTTAATCAGTGTCAATCTCGGTATCATAAATCTGTTACCATTACCCGTTCTGGATGGTGGTCACTTAGTATTTTTGGCTATCGAGGGAATTCGTGGCAAAGCGGTTTCTGAACGAACTCAGGACATTGCCTTCCGAATTGGTGGTGCACTGATCTTTGCGTTAATGGCTATCGCAATTAGCAACGATATATTGCGGTTGACCTCTTGAAACATTACGTACAACAAACAAAATTAAGTAGCACAGAATGACGTTGAAGAAGCTGTTCTTAGCGGCCCTTGTTGCAGGGGCTGCAATACCGGCGCAAAGCGCTGAAGAATTCGTAGTAGAAGACATTCGTATTCGCGGCCTCCAGCGGGTAGCTTTGGGTGCGGCATTAACTTATATTCCGGTTCGTGTTGGCGATACGGTGTCAGAGGCGGTGGTACGAGATAGTATTCGCTCTCTGTACTCGTCCACACACTTTAATAATATTGTTGTACGCCGCGAAGGTGGCACATTGATATTTGAGGTGAGTGAGCGCCCAACCATTAGCACGATTGAGTTTGATGGCAATAAAGACATCAAAGATGAGCAACTGGAAGAGAGTCTGACCGATCAAGGGATCGTGGAAGGCGAACCTCTCGATCTAACAACGATTTCATCGATCGAGACCGGCTTGGAAGACTTTTATCATAGTATCGGTAAGTACAACGCAAATATCGATGTAAATGTGGTGAATTTACCGCGAAATCGAGTGCGTGTAGAGATCGATTTTGAAGAAGGCGAGTCCGCCGAAATTCAGCAGATCAATATTGTTGGGAATACGGCATTCAGTGATGAGGAAATTCTCAATACATTAGAGCTGAAAGATGAGTTGCCTTGGTGGAATTTACTCGGTGAAACGCGTTATCAAAAACAACAACTCAGCGGTGATCTCGAAACGCTTGAATCCTTTTACAAAGACCGTGGTTACCTGACCTTTGCGATTGAATCTGTGCAGGTGTCGATGACGCCTGACCGGCGTGGTGTGTATGTCACCATTAATGTTCGAGAGGGTGAAATATTTCAAGTTCGCTCAACCCGTGTGATCGGTGAATTACGTGGCCAAGATGAGGTTGTGAAGCGACTGGTTAAAATTGAGCCAGGCGAACAATACAGCGCTGCTACAGTCACCTATTTAGAAGATTTGGTTGCGCGCTTATATGGACGTTACGGGTATGCTTACCCAGAAGTTCGTGCTATCCCAGAAATCGATGAAGCGACGAATGAAGTCGATTTAGTGTTTTCCGTGAACCCCGGAAAGCGTGTCTATGTGAATCGAATTAATTTTCGTGGCAACATTGCGACCATGGATGAGGTGCTACGGCGGGAAATGCGCCAACTTGAAGGTGCGCCGCTGAATGAAGACGCGATTGAGCAAAGTAAACTTCGACTCGAGCGTCTCGGCTTCTTTGAAACCGTCGAGTCGACAATCCAACGCGTTGACGGTCGCGACGATTTGGTGAATGTTGACTTTACCGTGAAAGAACAGCCATCAGGATCGTTCAACTTTATGTTTGGTTACGGTGATTATACGGGGTTGCAAATTGGTGCCGGAGTCTCGCAGGAAAACTTCCTTGGTACGGGTAATCGCGCGGGCATCAATATCAACACCAATCGATTTAACCGCAATTTGCAGCTGACTTACACGGATCGTTATTTCACGAAAGATGGTGTGAGTTTATCCGGTCAGCTGTATTTAACAGAATTCGATGCTGGTAATCTAGATAACTATATTCGCTATGAACAGCGGAAGTATGGTCTCGGTGGAACGGTCGGGTTTCCAATCAATGAAATCAGTAGTCTTAACTTTGGTTTGATGTATCGCAATGAAGAGGTAACTGACGTCGAAGGTTACGAACAGATTAAAAACTTCTATCAACCGTATATTGACCAACGTGATCCGAATTCAGGTGTTTCATTTGATATATTTGAAGCTACTTTTGGATGGCAACGAGTTACGCTCAACCGTGGTGTATACCCGACAGCTGGAACTCAAAATCGTTTAAATGTTGGTATTACATTACCGAACAGTGATGTGAATTTCTTCAATATAAATTATGAATTCAAACACTACTGGCCGCTCACGAAAAGCCAAGATTTTGTGTTGTTAACGCGCCTCAACGCCGGGTACGGGAATGGTTATGGAGAAGATGATAATGGCAATGAGTATCTCTACCCATTTTATGAAAATTTCCGTTTAGGTGGAAATGATACTTTGCGCGGATTTGAAGCGAATACGGTAGGACCCAAAGCGGTCTTCCGTTATCCAGAATCGATTGGCGGAATACCTGGCTATAACGGCATTCCGGGCGACCTTCCAGCAGGCCCAGGTGCGGATACTATCGCAGTGAGCCAGTTCTCAGTGGGTGGTAATGCCATGGTCTCCGGAGGATTTGAGTTGATTTTCCCGACTCCACTTATAAAAGAAGAGGCGAAGAATACCGTTCGGACCAGCTTCTATGTCGATATAGGTTCGGTATGGGATACTGAGTTTGACTACGATACCTATAAAAACTTGGAAGTTGTGGCGAATTCTTTTCCATTAAGTGATTTCAGCTCACCGGGCGAGTATCGTGTTTCTGCAGGTATCGCGATACAGTGGTTGTCACCGATGGGGCCGTTAACGTTGGCGTTTGGACGTCCGTTAAAAAGTGCGGATGAAGATCGTACCCAAGTCTTTACTTTTAACTTTGGTACCACATTTTAAAATAGCAGCATAGCAAGGAGTTTTTTGTGAATACATTGATGAAGACAACATTGGCAGCGGCGCTACTTTCTACCGCTTTATTTGCCAATGCAGCAGAAGCCCAGCAAAAAGTAGGTGTGGTAAGTTTCCAAGCGATTCTCCAGAACCTGCCACAAACGCGTGAAATCGAAGAAACCATTCAAACTGAATTTAAAACGCGGATCGAAGAAGTTCAGGCGATCGAAACGCAAATGAATGAGATTGCTGAGAAACAACAACGCGACGCAGCGATTCTATCGGCGAGCGAACGCACTTCAATGCAACGTGAATTCGAAGGTCTCGAAAGTCAGTTACAGTTAAAAGTACGTGCGCTGCGCGAAGATATGAACCGCCGCGGTACGGAAGAACGTGACAAAATAATGATGGAGATCGCGCGAGCTACTCAAGCTGTCGCGACTGAACTTGGATATGATCTCGTGATTCAAGCATCAGCAGTAGCGCATATGACTCCTGAGCACGAACTTTCCGAAGAAGTCATTGCTGAAATGACGGGTGGTAACTAAGTTGCCTGGCGACTACACCCTTCATGATCTCGCCTTGGCTATAGGAGCCGAGGCGGTTGGTGACTCGTCACAGCCGATCAAGGGTGTGGCGACTTTAGCATCAGCGACAGCGGGGCAGATCGCTTTTTTAGCGAATGATAAATATCGTTCGCAACTTGATGCGACGCGTGCAAGTGCGGTTATTGTTGCTCCGAACGTAAGTTTGCCAGAAGGCATGTCTGCATTGGTCACCAAAAATCCTTACGCAGGTTTTGCTAAAGTCGCACAGTTGCTCGATACGACGCCCTCACCAGCAACTGGGATCCATCCATCCGCGCAAATTGATCCATCGGCTCACATCGGAGAACGCGTCGCCGTTGGCGCAAATACTATTATTGCTGAAGGTGCAGTGATTCAAGATGACGCAGTTATTGGAGCTGGATGTTACATCGGCCCGAGAGTGACGATCGGCGCACGGACCAAATTATGGCAGCATGTGGTTTTTTATCACGATTGTCAGATAGGGGCCGACTGTCTATTCCATAGTGGTGCGGTGATCGGTGCGGACGGCTTTGGCTGGGCTAATGAGCAAGGTAAGTGGATTAAAATTCCACAGCTAGGTCGGGTTGTCATCGGTGACCGTGTCGAGGTGGGCGCAAGTACTACGATTGATCGCGGAGCTCTTGATGACACCATTATCAGTAACGGTTGTATTATCGATAACCAATGTCAGATAGCACATAATGTATTTATTGATGAAGATACTGCGATTGCTGGATGTACCGTGCTTGCAGGCAGTTGTCGTATCGGTAAGCGGTGCTTGATTGGTGGAGCTACGGCAATTAATGGGCATATCAGCATTTGTGATGACGTGCAAATCAGTGGTTTCTCAATGGTAATTAAAGCGATTGACGAGCCGGGTGTATATGCATCAGGCATACCTGCAGCTCCGCACCGCGAATGGCGTCGCAATGGTGCACGTTATCGTCAGTTGGATGAGCTCTTTCAGCGCGTGAAAAAAATAGAAAAACAACTAGACTCAGACGCATAAGCTGCGAGGAAAATCTATGTCGAACTCAGCTAGCGGTGCCTTCGATATCAAAGAAGTCATGGCGTTGTTGCCACATCGTTATCCATTCTTATTAGTCGATAAAGTCGTCGCATGCGATGCGCAAACGTCCATCCATGCGCTGAAGAACATTTCGGTAAACGAACCCCAATTTACGGGACATTTTCCCGGCAACCCAATATTCCCCGGTGTTTTGATTCTTGAGGCTCTCGCGCAAGCCGCTGGATTACTCGGTTTTAAAATAACTGAAAGTCAGCCCGGCACACGTGATTTATACTTATTTGCCGGTGTCGATAATGCGCGGTTCAAGCGGCAAGTATTGCCGGGCGACGTGCTTGATTTGTTTGTTACTTTCGAAAAGGAACGTCGAGGCATTTGGGTATTTAAAGGACGCGCCGAAGTAGCTGGCGAGTTGGCGTGTAGTGCGGACATTATTTGTGCGAGAAGAGAGACCTAAGTGATTCATTCTACAGCGATAATCGATCCAAAGGCGAAACTTGGCAAGCATGTCAGTGTAGGCCCCTACACGATCATCGGTCCAGATGTTGAGATTGGTGACGATTGTGTCATCGGCCCACATGTGGTCATTCGCGGACCCACGATTATCGGGCGCAATAATAAAATTTTTCAATTTGCATCGGTCGGTGAAGATTGCCAAGACAAGAAATATGCAGGTGAGCCGACACGTTTAGAGATTGGCGACAACAATGTTATTCGCGAATGTGTCACGATTCACCGAGGTACGGTTCAGGATCAAAGTCTGACTAAAATAGGTTCTGACAATCTATTGATGGCGTACGTGCACGTGGCGCATGATTGTGTCGTTGGCGATCATGTTATTTTAGCTAATAATACGACGCTTGCTGGTCATGTTTATGTGGGTGACTGGGCCATACTCGGCGGATTTACTGGCGTACATCAGTTCTGTCATATCGGCGCTCATGCGTTTACCGCAGTCAATTCTGTGGTGGTGCAAGATATTCCACCTTACATCATGGCGCAGGGTCACAATGCGGTTCCCCGCACGATTAATAGTGAGGGGCTTAAACGACGTGGATTCTCAGCAGAGCAAGTGATGCGCATCAAACGTGCTTTCAAAATGTTATATCGTCAAGGGCTCACTGTGGCTGAGGCAATCGTAGAGATGCAAACACTCGATGCCGAAGAGATTCAACCTTTGATCGATTTTGTACGGTCAAGTCAACGCGGCATTATTCGATAGTTATCATGACTCAAGACGCTGTCGGAACTCCAGTGATTGCCATCATTGCGGGAGAGCACTCTGGAGATACGCTCGGTGCCGAATTGATGCGTGCATTACGTGATCGCATTCCCACTTGTCAGTTTATCGGTGTCGGTGGCCCCAAAATGACCGCACAGGGACTAACGAGTTACGTACCGATGGAAGATTTAGCGGTAATGGGACTTGCGGAAGTGCTGACTTCATTGCCTCAATTGCTGCGTCATCGTCGTGCCATTTTGTCGAGACTGATTCAAGCAAATCCGGATGTGTTTATCGGTATCGATGCACCTGATTTTAATCTGCCAATCGAGCGAAAATTAAAAGCGGCCGATATACCGACCGTTCATTACGTCAGCCCATCAGTGTGGGCTTGGAGGCAAGGGCGTATTCACGGCATTAAAGCCGCGACTCATCACGTCTTGTGTTTATTGCCGTTTGAAAAAGCCTTCTATGAAGAACATCATGCACCAGCTACTTTTGTTGGTCATCCATTAGCAGACTCCTTACCGCTACTCGATTGGAATATCGAGGCTGTGAATCATCGCCAGCTGACTGCTCGAACGGAACTCGGTCTTGCCACCGTGGCGCCCGTAGTCGGTTTGCTACCAGGCTCTCGAGCCGGAGAAATTGCGCGGCTTGCCCCTATTTATTTGCAGGCGGCGACATTGTTACAACAGGCTTATCCGGGGATTCAATTTGTCACACCAATGGTGTCTGCTACTCGTCGTGAGCAATTTATGACCGTGGTGAAAAACGTTGCTCCCGAGCTCTCGATCACAGTTGTCGATGGTGACGCTCATACGGCCATGCAAGCTGCAGACGTTATTATCGTGACCTCGGGTACGGTAACGCTTGAAGCGATGTTGCTGGGCACTCCCATGGTGGTCGCATATAATTTTAGTTGGTTGACCTTTCAGTTCATTAAACGATTGTTTAAAGCACCATTCTTTAGTCTTCCCAACTTGCTTGCGCAGCGCAAATTAGTGCCTGAACTGGTTCAGGATGAGGTCAAGCCCGATGCGTTAGTCGAGCAGGTTCGTACTCTATTAGATCATGATCAAACTGGACTTCGCCGCGAGTTTTGTGCGTTGCACAGCAAACTACAACAAAACGCGAGTGCTGAAGCAGCTCGCGTGGTAAATGATATTCTGCTCGGTAGTTCTAATAAATAGAACGCCGCAAACGGTATTTAGCGCTAATAATTCAATTTATCAGGTTTTATACTGACCACTGAATTCAAGAGGAGGTTAGGATGGGACTATTAGTCGATGGCAAATGGCACGATAAATGGTACGACACGGACAGCACGGGTGGCCGTTTTGAGCGCAGCGCGGCACAGTTTCGAAACTGGATAGAAGCGGACTCAAATGCTCGTTTCCCCGCAGTAAGCAATCGTTATCATCTGTATGTATCCTTTGCATGCCCATGGGCACACCGCACACTCATCATGCGCAAATTGAAAGGGCTAGAAGCGCATATTAGTGTTTCCGTTGTCGATCCCTTCATGCTTGAAAATGGCTGGGAGTTCGGTGCGAATCCACTACACGATCCACTCTACCATCATGATTATTTATATCAGCTCTATTTGCGCGCCGATGATGAATACAGCGGTCGCGTGACGGTACCTGTGCTGTGGGATAAGGAACAGCACACTATCGTGAGCAACGAATCAGCGGATATTATTCGGATGTTCAATAGCTCCTTCAATGAATTGACTGGGAACTCGCTCGACTTCTACCCAACTGCCCAACGCGATGCAATTGATGCCATTAACGCAAAGGTATATGACCATGTAAATAATGGCGTGTACAAATGTGGTTTTGCAACGAAACAGAATGCTTATGAAGAAGCTTTTGATGCTTTATTTGAAACCCTCGACGAGTTGGAAGACCGCTTGAGTCGTCAACGCTTTCTAGTCGGTGACACCGTCACTGAGGCCGACTGGCGACTATTCACCACACTAGTGCGTTTTGATGCCGTGTATGTTGGGCATTTTAAGACCAACGCCAAACGGATCGTTGATTACCCAAATCTTTGGGATTATGTAAAAGCGCTCTATCAAGTGGAAGGTGTTGCTGAAACCGTGGTCATGGAGCATATTAAAAATCATTACTATGGAAGTCACGGTACCATTAATCCGACCGGTATTATTCCAAAGGGCCCTTGGCTTGACTTTACCGCACCACATCAACGCGGGGAGGTATTATGAAGAAAGTGATTCTCACTCGGCATCGCGGAATGCCTGCCCAAGATGGGGCAGGCGTAAAATTAACACGTATTATCAATCAGCCGAGTTTACGTTACCAAGATCCATTTTTGATGCTTGATGAATTCCGGTCCGATAATCCGAATGACTATATTGCAGGCTTTCCGCCGCATCCACACCGAGGCTTTGTCACGCTTACCTATATGTTGGCGGGACGTATGGAACATAAAGATTCTGTCGGCAATACAGGTGTGGTTGAGGCGGGCGGTGCGCAATGGATGAAGGCCGCAAAAGGCATTATTCATGCCGAAATGCCGAAACAAGAAGACGGTTTAATGTGGGGCTTCCAGCTGTGGATTAATTTGCCGGCCAAAGACAAACTATCAGCTGCTGAATGGGCTGATCATCCCGCAGATAAAATTCCAGAAATCAACGTCCACGATAGTACAATTCGTGTCATAGCCGGCAACTATGGTGGAGCGAATGGCCCGATTCAGCAAACGGAGCAACAGTTCCTGATGATGGACATCAAACTGGGACAACAATCCTTAGAGGTTGAGAGTTTTGGTCAACAGACACGCGTTCTCTACGTGTACGATGGTGATATTACGATTAACGGTGACCTGTTGCAGCGTGGTGAACTAGCGCGGTTAACAGCAACGGACACGCTCCATCTTGATAGTAATGGTACTGAAGGTGCATCGGTTATTATGCTCGCTGGCGAGCCAATTGGCGAGCCGATCGCGCAATACGGACCATTTGTGATGAACACGCAGGATGAAATCGAACAGGCGATTCGCGATTATCAAGCCGGTCGATTACAAGAGGCTTAGAATGTCGATTCCGCAGCAAATGCAAGCGTTAATTGCAGTGGATCAACACCCTCAGTGGACTCGACAACCGGTTCCAGTTTGCGGGGTGAATGACGTTTTGATTCGTGTTGCCTATGCAGGTTTGAATCGTGCTGATTTGATGCAAATTGCCGGTCATTATCCTCCACCGACTGATGCCAGTGATGTACTAGGACTTGAGGTTAGCGGTGTTATTGTCGCCTGCGGTGAACGTGTGCAGCACCTCGCACTCGGTGATAACGTCTGCGCGTTGCTGGCAAGTGGCGGTTATGCTGATTACGTAGCGGTATCCGCAGACCTAGTAGCGAAGGTGCCGAACGGACTATCACTCGCGGCTGCGGCAGGTATCTGCGAAGTATTCGCGACCGCTTGGTGGAACGTCTACGAGTTAGCTGCCACTCAACCGGGCGAGCAGATTTTGGTGCACGCCGGAGCGAGCGGAGTGGGCAGTGCGGTAATTCAATTGGCGAAAGCGTTTAATAATCCATGTTTTGTAACTGTAGGTAGCGACAGCAAGTTGGCTTGGTGTCGTCAACTGGGTGCGAGTGCAGGCTGGAATCGACATCAAGGCTCGTTTGTAGATGCGGTTCGGGAGTGGGGTGGTGCAGACGTCATTTTGGATCCAGTTGCAGGTGATTACCTCGCCGGTGATCTTGAAGTGGTTAACGCAGACGGTCGAATCGTGGTGATTGGATTGCTTGCTGGTCGTTTCGCTCAAGTTGACGTCGGTCGCTTGTTGATAAAACGCGTGCAGCTCCGCGGCAGCACGCTACGCAGCCAATCGCTGCGGGTGAAAGCGACCATTATTCAGCAATTGCAGCAGCACGTATGGCCTCTTTTTGAATCGTGTCAACTGGATCCACAGATTGACTCTGTGGTGGCTCGTTCTGATCTTAATACTGCATTTGAGCGCATGCAAAATAATGATACTCAAGGTAAACTGGTGGTCACCATTCATGGCGACTGATGAGATGAACCGCTATGGTCAGTATTTGCAAGGCAGTTGATGAGCAAATCAGTGCTTTTTTGGATCGACTGTGGTTACAGCAAGGCGTAAGCAAACATACAAGTAGCGCCTACCAAAGCGACCTTAGACAATTTCAGAAGTTTCTCACCTTGCATAAACGGCCGGACTTAGTCGCTGTCACCACTGAAGATATTGAGGATTATCTCTTGTGGCGTCGTCAACAAGGTTTATCGCCACGCAGCACTTCTCGCAGTCTGTCTGCGTTAAAGAAGTTCTATCAGTTCGCCCGGACCCAACAATGGTGTGCGACCGATCCAACTGCGCGACTGCAACGTCCGAAACAACCGCAATCGATTCCGCATAGTTTGTCAGAGGCCGAAGTGGAGGCGTTGCTTAATGCACCAAATCCTGAGGATAGTATTGAACTTCGTGACCGCGCGATGCTCGAAGTGTTGTACGCAACAGGCTTACGTGTAACCGAGCTGACTCAATTAACAACCGATCAAATAAGTCTGCAACAAGAGCTTGTTCGGGTGGTCGGTAAGGGTAACAAAGAACGCTTGGTACCCTTGGGAGAGGAAGCACTGCACTGGGTGCAAAATTATTTACGTTCGGCACGGCATGCTTTGCATCAAAAGCCGGGAGACTGGTTGTTTATTACCAATCGTGGCGGACCATTAACCCGACAAGCATTTTGGTATCGGATTAAGTTATATGCACAGCGCGCTGATATTCGATCCCATTTATCGCCGCACACATTGCGACATGCATTTGCGACTCATTTGTTAAACCACGGAGCCGATCTGCGAGTACTGCAGATGTTGCTTGGACACAGCGACTTATCTACAACACAGATTTACACCTATGTGGCGCGCGAGCGATTACAACAATTGCATGCCCAACATCATCCGCGCGCATGATAAGATGCTCGAATAACTTTAGATGAAATAAATCAGGTAAAACGACCTATGAAAACAGCAGTATTACGAAGCTTATTGTTCGTCATGATTGGATTTACGACGACTGTTGCTCAAGCCAACGAAATCGATAACTTAGACACCTCCCATTTGCAGCGAATGGGCTTTAAGGTTGAGTCGGTTCGTGAATCCAGCATCCAAGGTTTATATGAAGTGATTACGAATCAAGGTTTAATTTATGTGAGCCCTGATGGTCAGCAATTGATGAGTGGTCGCATCTACGATATTACTGGAGCTCAACCAGAAAACGTCAGTGATGTTACGCTTAATGCGATGCGTCGCTCCAATCTAGCTGAACAAGCAGATACGGCGATAGAGTTTAAAGCACCGAAAGAAAAATATGTGGTGTCCGTATTTACCGATCCAACCTGTGGTTATTGTCGTCAACTACACCAGCAAATCGATAGCTATTTAGATGCGGGAATCACCATTCGTTATTACGCGTGGCCTCGCAGTGGTCTACAAGGTAGTGCATTTAACCAGTTAAATGCCATTTGGTGTGCTACCAATCCACAAGATGCGATGACTCGAGCGAAAGCGGATAAATCGATTCAACAAGGAAACTGTGAAACACCAGTCAAAGAGCACTTTGAGATGGGACAAAAATTTGGCGTTCGTGGGACCCCTGCACTAGTGCTAGCTGATGGCCGCATGTTGCCGGGATATTTGCCGCCCTCACGCCTCCTGCAAGAGCTGCAGTAATAGGTTCAGTTGAATCCGAGCACCGTGCGGTGGCTATGCAGATAAAACGTTACACTGATTACGATATTGAGTCGCTGCCGGCAACGATGCCGGCACTGTTGCGGCAAATTATCGCCCGCCGCGGTATTCAGTCTGTTGATGAACTGCAGTTGACGACCCAACGATTGCCCCGAGTCGAACAATTACGCGGAGCCCGTGATGCGGCGCAACGTCTAGCGCAAGCGATAGCACAGCACGAGCATATTTGTATTTGCGGCGATTTCGACGCCGATGGGGCGACATCGACTGCATTGATGGTGTCGGTGCTTCGAGCGTGCGGAGCGAAGCAGGTGAGTTACATCGTTCCGAATCGGTTTGCCGATGGCTATGGTCTGTCACCCGCTGTTGTTTCATACGCACAGCAACAAGAGGCAGACCTGATCGTTACAGTCGATAGCGGTATATCGTGTCATAGCGGTATCGCTGCGGCGCGCGCCTGCGGAATTCCAGTGATTGTTACTGACCATCACTTACCCGGAGCCGAACTTCCGGCTGCCGATATTATCGTCAATCCGAATCATCCCGACTGTACATTTCCATCCAAGGCAATCGCTGGTGTTGGAGTCGCCTTCTATGTGTTGTTAGCCTTGCGACAAGTGTTACGCGAACAAGGGGTGCAAACACCTAATTTAGCCGACTGGCTCGATTTGGTCGCGGTCGGAACGGTCGCTGATGTTGTGAAGTTAGATGGAGTGAATCGGATTCTTGTTTACCAAGGTTTGCAGCGTATTCGGTCTGGGCACTGTCGACCCGGAATTCGAGCGTTGCTAGCGGTGGCGGGACGAGAACCCGAACAATTACAGGCTGCTGATTTAGGTTTTGCAATTGGTCCGCGCATTAACGCTGCGGGTCGATTGGACGACATGGCTGTTGGCATTGAATGCTTACTTGCTGAAAATCAAATGGTTGCGCAACAACTTGCGCAGCAGCTGGATCAATACAATCGTGAACGTCGAGCTATTGAGAGCGAAATGCGCGAGCAAGCTGCTGTTTATTTAGCAGATTATACTGCCGCTGCGCCGCCTCCTGTTATCGTTCTCTATCAATCAGGCTGGCATCAAGGCGTGATAGGTATTGTTGCTGGACGAGTGAAAGATCAAGTGCATCGTCCGGTCATTGCTTTTGCCGATGCTGAAGATGGACTTTTAAAAGGTTCCGCGCGATCCATTCCGGGGGTGCATATGCGTGACCTATTGGAGTATGTCCATAGTCGTAACCCACAACTGATCGAACGCTTTGGTGGACACGCGATGGCTGCTGGTTTGACGCTAAAAAAATCGCATTTAGATCGGTTTCAGCGAGAGTTAGAAGATGCCAGTGCCTATTGGATTGATAAAGCTGATTTAGACCCGGTAGTCTGGTCCGACGGTGAACTTGATGAATCAAGTTTAACCCAACAATTTGTGCAGCAACTGCACGCTTTGGGTCCGTTTGGACAAGGATTTCCAGAACCCATTTTTGATGGGGAGTTCCAATTAATTCAACAGCGTATTGTTGGTGCCAAGCACTTAAAGCTAGTGCTTGCGACAGCGCAGAACGTGCCTATTGATGCGATTGCCTTCAATATAGACACCACGTTGTGGCCGGATGCAACGGTGCAGCGCATTCAGGCAGCCTACCGCATTCAATTAAATACATTTCGAGGTCGCACTTCCGTGCAGCTACAACTAGAGCATTTTGCTGCTTTGCGATAGAATGTCGCCCCTTTGTGATTGATTGTCGGTGAGATAAACAGCATGTTCGAAACCAACGCAACTTATGTAGCTATCAAAGAGATGCGAGCGCGCAGCGAAGCGCTTCGGGGGTATCTTTGACTATGCGGGTAAAGTTGAACGACTAGAAGAAGTAAGTCGCGAACTCGAAGATCCAAATGTGTGGAGTAATCAAGAACGTGCTCAAGCATTGGGTAAAGAACGCGCCGCACTGGATGAAGTGGTCAGTACCTTAAACAAGCTGCAACAAGGCTTAGAAGACGTCGAAGGGCTGGTCGAACTTGCCGTAGAGGCAGACGATGAAGCGACGTTTAACGATGCTGTAGATGAGCTTGATGAACTCGAAAAGCAACTCGCAACGCTCGAGTTCCGGCGGATGTTTTCTGGCAAAGACGATGCATCGGATTGTTATCTCGATGTGCAATCAGGATCTGGCGGAACGGAAGCGCAAGATTGGGCGAATATGTTACTGCGAATGTATCTGCGCTGGGCCGAGGCGCACGAGTTTAAAGTCGAGATAACCGAACTCTCAGAAGGGGAAGTGGCAGGTATTAAATCGGCAACGGTGCGTGTGCAGGGTGACTATGCCTATGGTTGGCTGCGAACTGAAACTGGAGTTCATCGGTTGGTGCGGAAGTCACCGTTTGATTCAGGGAACCGCCGTCACACGTCTTTTGCATCGGTCTTTGTGTATCCAGAAGTGGATGATGACATTGATATTGAGATCAATCCGGCAGATTTAAGGGTTGATACTTATCGTGCCTCAGGCGCTGGCGGACAGCACGTCAACCGAACCGATTCCGCCATTCGCATTACGCATGAACCCAGCGGTATTGTGGTGCAATGCCAAAGCGACCGGTCGCAGCATAAGAACCGTGATGCTGCAATGAAGCAATTACGGGCTAAATTGTACGAAATGGAGTTGCAGAAGCAACTCGCTGAAAAACAAGCCCTTGAAGATTCTAAATCAGATATTGGCTGGGGCAGCCAGATCCGCTCTTATGTTTTGGATGATGCGCGTATTAAAGATTTGCGTACCGGCGTAGAGAATAGAAACACGCAAGCTGTGCTTGATGGCGCGCTTGACCCATTTATTGAAGCGAGCTTAAAGTCAGGACTGTAACGTCCAGACGGAATGCGAAACACGTTGAATTAGGAACCAAGTATGAACGATAAAACGCAAACGCCAGATGTCGATGTTAATGAACAAATAGCGCAGCGTAAAGCTAAACTCAAGGCACTGCGTGAACAAGGCGTTGCTTTTCCTAATGATTTTCGTCGCGACAGTCTCGCCGCTGACCTGCATGCTCAATACGATGGCATCGAAAAGGAAGCACTGGCGCAACAGGGCATCCGTGTTGCCGTCGCAGGACGCATGATGACGCGTCGGATTATGGGTAAAGCGAGTTTTGCAACTTTGCAAGATATGACCGGGCAAATTCAAATTTATGTCGCTCGAGATAATTTGGCGGAAGGCCTATATAACGAGCAGTTTAAAAAATGGGACTTGGGCGACATTTTAGGCGCAACCGGCACGTTGTTTATGACGAATACCGGTGAACTGAGTGTGCAAGTGGATGACGTTCGCTTACTGACCAAAGCACTGCGGCCGTTACCTGACAAGTTTCATGGACTTGCTGATCAAGAAATTCGATATCGCCAGCGCTACTTAGATCTGATCACCAATGAAGAGTCGCGCAATACCTTTATCGTACGTTCGAAAGTTGTTGATTACATTCGTCGTTATCTAACTGCCAAACAGTTTTTGGAAGTAGAAACGCCGATGATGCAAACCATACCCGGCGGTGCAGCAGCACGTCCATTCGTGACTCATCACAATGCCTTAGATATGGAGCTTTATTTACGGATTGCACCAGAGCTTTATTTGAAGCGACTCGTTGTCGGTGGATTCGAAAAAGTGTTTGAAATTAATCGAAATTTCCGCAATGAGGGACTTTCGACTCGGCATAATCCAGAGTTTACAATGTTGGAGTTCTATTGGGGTTACGCCGATTACAATGACTTGATGGACCTCACTGAAGATATGTTGCGTGGTATGGCGCAAGAAATTTTGGGCTCGATGCAATTCGAAAGTGAAGGCGTTGCATATGATTTTAGTCAACCGTTTCAACGCATGACGGTGAATGAGGCGATTCTTGAGCATCTTCCAAGTGCAACAGCGGAACAACTGAACAGCTTAGAGCAAGCCACTGCGCTTGCCAGCGAATTAGGTATTCACGTGAAGTCGAATTGGGGCTTAGGTAAAGTTCAAATCGAAATCTTTGAGGCGGTTGCTGAGCATAAATTGATTCAACCCACCTTTATCACGGCGTATCCAGCGGAAGTGTCGCCGTTAGCGCGTCGCAATGATAATGACCCGCACATCACTGATCGCTTTGAATTTTTTGTTGGCGGTCGTGAACTTGCAAATGGCTTCTCAGAGCTAAATGATGCTGAGGATCAAGCACAACGGTTTTTGGAACAAGTGCAGCAAAAGGAAGCGGGGGATGACGAAGCCATGTTTTATGATGAAGATTATATTACCGCATTGGAACATGGGATGCCGCCAACAGCGGGTGAAGGGATCGGTATTGACCGACTTGTTATGTTGTTGACCAATTCACCATCGATTCGCGATGTGTTGTTGTTCCCACACATGCGACCGCGTAAAGGGTAATGACGAGGGGCCAAAGAGGGCCCCTTTTTTATGGTATGAGTAATCGATAGCCAATTCCTGAGATGGTTTCAATAAACCTCGGATGATTTGCATCATCATCTAGTTTGCGACGAAGTTGACGGATAAATATTCTCAAATAATGACTGTCTTCCTGATGGCTATCCCCCCAAACTTGACTCAATAACTCCTTATGAGGCACGACCGTTTGTGGGCGTTCTGCAAGTGCCCAAAGTAATAGAAATTCTTTATTCGAGAGGATGATTGGTTGGCCAGACACATTGACCGAATGATCATTTTTGCACAACAACATCGCTCCCACCTGACGAGATTCAACATCATGAGCAGTTGGGAGATCTCGGAGCAAGACGCGCACTGAGCACTAAAATAGGTACCGAGCTTTCCTCTCGAATACGGTTTAAAAGCCAGATTCCATCGTGATCAGGTAGCCCTAAATCAAGAATAATCAGCTGTACCGGAAAAGCTTTGAAAAGTTCCCATCCACCTTCAGCAGAGCTTGCTTCGTAGAATTCGAAACCCTCTGCTTGCATCGAAATTCGCACAAATGAGCGAATTCTGACTTCATCATCAACAAACAGAATAATGGGGCTTTCCATAAATTTCCTCAACAGTGCTTAGTCAATGAATGTGGTTTCAAAGCGAATTGTAAACTCGGTAGAGCGGTGCGATCGAGTTACCTCTAGACTAGCACCATGAGCTTTAATAATACTGGCCGCTACCGCCAAACCTAACCCGGTTCCGGCTAGTTTCGTATCATTGGAAGACTGATTCGCAAAAGGCTGAAAGCTTTGCTTAATGACTTGGTAATCCTTCTCGCTATTTTCATTTTTAATTTTCAAGTACTGCTGAGATGACGTGACTAAGGTTTCAATTTGCACGATTGATCCTGCAGGTGAATAACGCAAAGCATTATCAAATAAATTGAACAAAGCTTGTTCAAGTAACGGTCGCTGTGCGTCGATCATAACACTCTCGACACTATACTTAAGTTCGAATCGTTCCTGTTGATCAAAACGCACAATGACGTCGCGACAAAGTTCAACAAGATCAGTCGGTTTAGTTTGCAGTGCTATTGCACCATACTCCAAGCGAGTGGCTTGTAATAGGTTCTGAATATAATGTTGTAATCGCTCAGTCTCTGCAATTGCTCCGTTGATCAATTCCTCCCGCTCGTGCTGTGTGAGCCGTTGTTGATAGGATTGGAAGGTAGTTAAATTGCCTAAGACACTCGTTAATGGTGTTTTTATATCATGTGACAGTGACAGTAGGAGTTGAGCTCGCAACTGTGCGTCAGCCAATGCTGAGTTTTGTTGTTGTATTCGACTGACTAAATTAACACTCCCTAACGCGATAATCAGAAAAACCACTAAGGTAGCTATTTCATCAACTTCTTGCATATGCAGAGAATAGCGCGGCGCCGTAAAGAGTATATTGAAAGCGAAAGCGCCCATCACGGCAACGGCATATCCAATAATGGGTTTCGTCAACAACGTTGTGACAATCACTCCACCCAGTAAGATCAACGCTGTACCAGCAGCTGGAACAAGCCATTTTTCGAGAAAAATAGCCGCGCTAATGAAAGCAGCGATAATGATAAGTGCGAGCACCAGATCACGACTGGTTGCATAAGGAAATGAAGGAATCTTATTCACGCCAAAACTCCGGCAATAAAAGTGCTATCAACGTAAAGTATTCTAGTCGACCGAGCAACATGGCAACATTCAATATCCAAATTCCGGTGTCTGAAACCGTCGTGAAATTGCTGCCTACCTCACCAAAACCCGGACCTAAAACGTTCAAGCAAGCTGCCACTGCGGTAAATGCTGACCAATAGTCAAATCCAGTCGCAGCAACGAGTAAAAAAGTGAAAACAATGGTCGAAAGCGCGGACAAAAGCAGGAATGCGATGATAGACGTGACAACCGAGTCCGCAACGATTTTATTTTGGTAACGAATTTGCTTAACGGCTCGTGGGTGCAGCAGCACAGCAAACTGATTTTTGATAAGTTTGAAAGCAATAATGTCGCGAATAATCTTATTACCGCCAGCAGTAGATCCAGCGCAACCACCTAAATAACTGACAAAAACAAGCAGGAGTGGCAATACCAATGGCCACGCACTGAGGTCAGTAGCTCCGTAACCGGTGCTTGTCATAAACGAAATAATGTGGAAAAAGCTTTGACTGACAGCGTCATAAGTTGATGAATAGGTGTTGTTACTGAGTAAAATTGCACTGACAAGAAATCCGAATGCCAGGATCAACCAAATAAAAATTCGAGTTTCTTCATCGCGCCAATAGTCAAGCCATTGCCGTTGAGCATTAACTCGCCAATGTAACGCAAAACTGATGGCGCCAAGTGCCATAAAAACGTTTGCGATCCACAAAATTAAATTGCTATCGAAATACCCCATACTGGCATCATGTGTCGAAAAGCCACCAGTGGATACTGTGGTAAAACTATGTGCCATCGCATCAAAAAAGCTCATGCCTGCGGACCAATAGCAAGCCGCACAGGCAATAGTGATAGCCAGGTAGACGAGCCACAAATAGCGACTAGCATTACCAATGCGCGGAGCAATTTTGTCATTTTTGATCGGACCTGGTGTCTCAGCAATCAACAGTCGCATCCCACCGACATTCAGCATCGGCAGCAGTGCAACAACGAAAATCACCACGCCGAGACCGCCAGTCCATTGTAAAAATTGACGATAGAGAAGAAAACTTGGAGCCATACTATCCAAGCCAGTGAGGATAGTTGCGCCCGTAGTAGTCAGTGCGCTTACCGATTCAAACATTGCATCGGTCCACGAGACACCTGTAATCCAATATATCGGAAGGGCCCCGACAGTGCCAGCAATGATCCAAGTGAGAACAGCAAACAACAGTCCATCATGGATGCGGATAGTCTGAATTTCGTGCTTCCGTAAACGAGCCCATAAGAAGATACCGAGCAACATCCAGATGAACGAACTGGCAAAAAACCAGCGGGCGACTAAATCTTGAAAAACCGCTACCGAGAGAACAGCAAAAACAAACTGTATACCAGCCAACCAGTGTATTGGATACACGAGCAATTTTAGAACTGTGCGCGCATTGACCATATGGAGCCCCCTAAGAGGCTCCTATGATAGATTTATGGTGCGTAAAATTGCGTGAGCGATTTCAGCTCGTTACCATAAAAATCGCGTAAAATTACTGGGGGAACGCCTGTATCAGGTCAGCGAGGAGTTCGTCTTTGTCCTCAATACCTGCGGAAAGTCGCAATAGATCTGGGGGGCAGGGACTTGTAGGCCCCTCGACGCTTGCGCGATGTTCAATCAGTGACTCCACTCCGCCGAGTGAGGTTGCACGTTTCCACAACTGAGTGTGCGCTGCAACATGAATAGCGGCGCTTTCGCCGTCGCGCATCCGAATTGACAACATGCCGCCAAAGCCCCCCTTCATTTGTTGAATGGCAACAGCATAGCCGGGGTCGCTGGGAAGTCCGGGGTATAAAACCGCACGAACAGCAGGATGTTGAGCGAGTTGTTCAGCAATATACTGAGCGTTACGGCACGATTCACGCACGCGTAGATGCATCGTCCGCATACCCCGTAACAATTGACTGGCATCGTGTGGACTTGGAACTGCACCGCCTTGGGAACGAACGGCTCGTATCCGTTGCCAATAGTCGTTGTCTTGAGCACAAATCAACGCTCCGGCGATGACATCAGAATGACCATTTAAATATTTAGTGGCGGAATGCATCACGATATCAGCGCCAAGTTTTAATGGTTGAGTTAGTAGCGGTGTGGCGCAGGTTGAGTCAACCGCAACCGCAGCCCCTGCCTGTTTAGCTAATTTAGCGATTGCAGCGATGTCACTAATGGTCCAGAGGGGATTGCCGGGAGTTTCTAACCAAACTAATTTGGTTTCGCCTGGGCGCAAATGACGTTCCAAGGCATTGATGTCAGTCATATCGACCAGTTCAATAATCAGTTTCCAGCGCGTGGCAAAGTTTAACAGCCAGTTACGAAGTGCCCAGTACATGACCTTAGGCGCGATAACATGATCGCCAGGCTCTAATCCTTGAAAAACAGCGGTTGCCGCGGCCATGCCTGAACTAAACAGTAAGGCATCTTTACCCTGCTCTAAATTGCACAATAGCGCCTCAACAGGTTTGTAAGAGGGATTATCGGCGCGGGAATATATATTGCCCGTAGGATAGCTATTGTCCGCACCACGAATATAAGTGGTAGCGATATGAACTGCGGGAACCACACCTTGCGATTCATGATCGTGCGCTCCGAGCGCTTGCGCGAGCGCCGTGGGCGCAGTGTAAGGATATTGTGTATCAGACATGTGGGAGACGCGTAGTTTGGTAAGTGAACGATATGAATACGATAGCACAGAGTCCGAACAGTCAGGATAGGGGAACAATAAAAAACCACAGCATCTGTAACGATGCTGTGGTTTTTCTATGCGCAGTTCACTTCACTATTACTTAGTGATCGTGATGGTCGCCTTCTGGATGCACGTGGCCATGATCCAGTTCACTCGCTGTTGCGTCACGAACTTCGACAATCTCAACGTCGAAGGTCAGTGCCACGCCAGCAAGGGGATGATTACCGTCTACGGTCACTTCGTCATCTGATACTTCAACGATGACAACCGATTGTTCACCATTATCGGTGCTCGCACGGAATTGCATCCCTGGCGCTACTTCATTCTCACCGAAGAGCGTTCGAGGAACGGTTTGAATAAGACCGTCATGACGTTCACCGTACGCATCGGCAGCGGCAATGTCAGCAACAAATTTCTCACCAGAAGGTTTGCCTGCAAGGGCATCTTCTAAACCTTTGATCAACATGCCACGACCAAAGATGAACTGCAGCGGGTTCCCTTCTTTTGATTGATCCAGCACTTGGCCTTCAGCGGTTTTTACGGTGTAGTGAATGCCGACAACTTTGTCTTGGCTAATGGTTTGACTCATGATTCATCCAAGTTATATGGCAGTGGGTAAATTTCCAAGAAACTTGCGTCATCATCTTTGACTCGATAGACCGTCGTCGCTTCGCTGTCGCTGGGCAACACGGCGAGTATATCAAGTGGATAATCGGCACGGCTCACTGCATTAATTACCGTACCCGCACGGCGCCAGTTCTCTCCGAGTTGTTGTTCGATAATCGCTCCGGGAGCGACTATCGAACCTTTACCGCGAAGACGAAACAAAGCGCGCTTCTGTTTGCCCAAATAATGCATCCGGGCAATCGTTTCCTGGCCGATATAGCAGCCTTTAGTAAAGCTAATTCCCGCTAACGCTTGCACGTTTAGCATCTGTGGTACGAATTCGAGCACGGTACCCTCGTGCAGGGTAGCACGACCGCGTTCGATTTCCAGCGCCTGCCAATAGTCAGCAGGCGAATTGGTGGGTAGCTCGTGGCCACGAGTCACCAAAAGGTATTGATCTGGTTCTGCGCCGAGCGTAAGCACGACGCTTTGTTCGGTTGGCGTTGCCGCTTGCTTGCCATCTTGTAGTGGCGTTTGTAACCACTCGGCAACCCGCGCTGGCGCCGCAGTGCCAAACACGCCGTACACGCGATAATCAGTGCCCAGATTGATCTCTGTTTTGCTGAATACGCCATATTTTTGCAATTGGGCCAAACTAGCGGCGATGGCTGCTTGTGTCGATATCAATAGCACACGATCCGCGCAACGAGTCACCCACAAGGTACTCAGCATTTTACCTTTATTATCGCAATGGGCGGCATACAACCAGTTGTGGTCCGTAAGTTGGTTGAGGTCACAAGACAACTGACCTTGCAGAAACTTGTCTGTTTCCGGGCCATGCATTTCAATCACCGCATAATCTTTCAGAGAAACGGTTACGTATTCAGGTGGAGCTTTGGTAAACTCTGGTGCTAACACAATCAACCTCGCTACGGCTTTCGTGGCCTAAATGGGTTGCATACTACCATTTGCCGAAATTAGTCTAGCCACATAGGTGGGGACATTTACTCATTATACAAGGGTTAAAACTCGGGTTAAAAGGAATCCTCATGGAAAAGCTACAACAAAGTGCAGAATTATTGCGTGATAAGAATCGTATGCGTTGGGCTTGCCGGCGAGGCATGTTGGAGTTAGATGTGCTGTTTCGACCGTTTGTTGATGAAGCTTATGATGATTTACCAGCTGACCAACAGGAAAAATTTCGGCGCCTATTGACGTGCGATGATCCGGACTTATTTGCGTGGTTTATGGGACATCAGGCCTGCCCAGATCCTGATTTAGCAGAAATGGTCCACGTGATTTTACGCCGCGTTAAGGTTTAGATGTCAGGGACACACTGTGTGTTCGTGCTGATGCGCACAAACCTGCAGGATGCAGCAGTCTGGGGTGTGCAGATAGAACACCGACAGTGGCTACGACTATCAACACCTGGCGGTAAACCTAGCAAACCTTGGCATGCAGAAGGACACAGCTGGTGTATCGCGAATTGGGCATTCATTCGTTTATATCGCGTGATGCATGGGAACATTGAAAGCCGTTGGCTGTGTATCAGCCGAACGGCTGTGGGTCGTCAACAGTGGCATCGACTACGACGATTGTTGTTGCTGTGGCGTGAGGATCGTGGGACCTGAGTCCGGTAACCGATCTGGATAATCGAGAATGTAATGCAAACCACGACTCTCTTTACGTTCCATTGCACTGCGCACAATGAGTTCCGCTACCATGACCAAATTTCGTAATTCGAGTAAATTGTTACTTACGCGGAAGTTGCGATAGTACTCTTCAATTTCTTGCTGAAGTAGCTCAATTCGGCGTAATGCTCGCTCTAAACGTTTGGTCGTCCGTACAATGCCAACGTAATCCCACATAAATAGTCTGAGCTCATGCCAATTGTGCTGAATGATGACCTCTTCATCCGAATCACCAACACGGCTCTCATCCCACGAGGGTAGACGGTCGAGTCTGGTTGCCGTCGTTAACTTCGTTTTGATATCAGCCGCAGCCGCCTGCGCGAACACTAAGCACTCAAGCAATGAATTGCTGGCCATTCGATTGGCACCATGTAACCCCGTATAGGCAACTTCACCAATGGCATAGAGATGCGGAAGATCGGTTTGCGCGGTCAAGTCAGTTTTAACGCCACCGCAGGTATAATGAGCAGCGGGAACGATAGGCATCGGTTGCTGGGTGATGTCCAACCCCAAACCTAGACATTTCTCATAGATGGTGGGGAAGTGTGCACGAATAAAATCGGCGGGCTTATGTGAAATATCTAAATACATACAATCAGCACCGAGGCGCTTCATTTCATAGTCAATTGCTCGAGCAACCACGTCCCGCGGGGCCAGTTCTGCCGCCTCATGAAACTCAGGCATAAAACGTGAGCCATCAGGTCGCTTCAACACCGCGCCTTCACCACGTAATGCCTCAGTCAATAAGAAGGTCTGCGCATTGGGATGAAACAAGCAGGTCGGATGAAATTGATTGAATTCCATATTGGCGACGCGACATCCAGCGCGCCAAGCCATTGCAATACCATCGCCACTGGCTACATCCGGATTACTGGTGTATTGATAAACTTTACTGGCGCCACCGGTCGCGAGTGCAACGAATTTAGCCGCAACTGTTTCTACTCGTTCAGCAAGCCGATTCCATATATAAGCGCCATAACAGCCGCGTTCTGTGTGCGTATGTCGTTCTGTAATCAAGTCAACCGCGTTGTAGCGCTCAAGTACCCGAATACGTGGATGTAACTTTACTTGCTCTACCAAGGTTGTCTGGACTGCACGTCCGGTTGCATCCGCCGCATGTAGTATGCGTCGATGGCTGTGCCCACCCTCTTGATTTAAATGATACTTGGCCTCACCACCAGTGGCAGTCACTTGATCAAAACCGACGCCCATATCGATGAGCCACTGCAAACTTTCGCGCGCATGCCGTGTGGTAAATTCGACCGCAGCCATTTCACATATACCGGCACCTGCAATGAGCGTATCCTCTATATGACTTTCAATGCTATCATTCTCATCGAAAACAGCGGCAATACCGCCTTGCGCATAATAGGTAGAGCCCTCGGTTAAAGGACCTTTGGACATGACGATGACGTCAGCATCAGAGGCAAGTTGCAACGCTAACGTGAGGCCGGCAGCGCCGCTGCCAATGATCAAAATATCACATTGAAAATCAGGGATTCGTTCCATAAAGTAGGGATATCTAAGGCGAAAATTCGCTGCATGGCCTATTGAATAGAATCGATTTTACTCTTTTGCAGATTTTTTGCGAACTTTTTACCGGAGCGTCGGTCATAATTGACAATCACGCGACGGGCCTAAAATCTGAAGTAGCCAAGGGTTGAGGAGAACAGGCTCGGATGAGCGAACACGAAACCGATAAGGTATTGGTCGAGCGCGTACAACAAGGTGACCCGAGAGCTTTTGATTTGTTGGTCAAGAAGTACCAACACAAAGTGATGAGTCTGATTTCTAGGTATGTCAAGCAGTCAGCTGATGTTCCAGATGTGGCTCAAGAAACGTTTGTCAAAGCTTATCGAGCGCTGGAAAACTTTCGAGGCGAAAGTGCGTTTTACACTTGGTTGTATCGAATTGCAGTCAATACAGCGAAAAATTATCTAGTTGCGCAAGGGCGCAAGCCACCTGCCAGTGATGTCGATGCAGGTGATGCAGAGTACTACGAGGGTGGTGGTGCGTTAAAAGATTCGGCCTCTCCCGAAAACTTATTATTAACGGATGAGATTCGTGACGTAGTGATGCGAACCATCGATAATTTACCGGAAGATTTGCGCCGAGCCATAACATTGCGTGAATTAGACGGTTTAGGATACGAAGAAATTGCAATCGAAATGGATTGTCCGATTGGTACGGTTCGATCACGGATCTTCCGAGCTCGCGAAGCGATCGATTTGCAACTTCGTCCATTATTAGAGCGCTAACGACAGACGACATGACTCAAGGAAATACTATGCCTAAATGCAGCAATGAACACGTATCAGCGCTATTAGACGACCACCTCGAGGGTGAGAATCATAGTGAATTAGATGCGTTGTTAGCTGATTCAGAAGCGACCGCCACTTGGCAGCGCTATGCACTGATTGGTCATGTTGTGCGTGATACGGTGCGGTCAGGTCAAGCAGTGGATATTAGCGCGCAAGTT
>DASSWH010000082.1:0-7221 GCA_035705175.1 Pseudidiomarina sp. | reverse complement strand
TCATCACCTGATGATCTCGCGAAGGTTTTTGTGCGCGCAGACAGTGGTGAAATGGTGCCGCTCGACTCTGTGGTCACAGTAACGCGCACGACCGGACCTGACATTGTCGATCGCTACAATAATTATCCTGCTGCAAAAATTATGGGAAGCCCAGCGCCGGGCTACAGTTCCGGTGATGTGATTCCAATTATGGAGCAAATTGTGGCCGAAGTGACCGGTGAAGACCCATACTATCAGTTGTTCTGGGTTGGTTCGGCATTCCAAGAACAGCAAACCGGCAGTGCGGCGCAAACCGCCTTTATTTTCGGTATTGTCGTGGTGTTCCTGATATTGGCTGCGCAATATGAGCGTTGGAGTTTACCGCTAGCGGTGATCACGGCGGTGCCATTTGCCTTATTTGGCGCTGCAGTAGCCGTGACCCTAGCGGGTATGGCAAATGACGTCTATTTCCAAGTTGGGCTGTTGGTCTTAATCGGATTGGCAGCGAAGAACGCGATATTAATTGTCGAGTTCGCCGTGTTGCAGCGTGAACAAGGTTTATCCGCTTGGGATGCGACGGTCAAAGCTGCGAAACTGCGGTTCCGACCCATAGTGATGACGTCGTTAGCATTTATTCTTGGCGCTGTGCCATTAATGCTGAGCTCTGGCGCTGGTTCTGCAGCACGAAATGCAGTCGGAACCACGGTGGTTGGTGGTATGTTGGCGGCGACCTTCCTCGCGATTTTCTTTATTCCCTTGTTTTATCGGTTGATTGACCGCAGATCAAAAGAACCAGCCGACGAGTCAACGTAAGTCGTGAAAGTGGGCTAAACTCTTACATTGGGCGTAACGTTTGAATGAGAACGCTACGCCCGATCTCAATGGAGGTATGACCATGCGTAACGATATCGATCAGCGCCTCGTTTTAGACGCGTTTGAACAGATTCATGAACACGGTAAATCAGAACAAGGTAAGCACACCTTAGATGGTATTACCGGCTATACCGATCACGATGGCTATACGGTTTTCCTTGAGGGTCACAATGTCAAAATGACACTCGAGTTTCACAATAAGTATCGTCTGGATTACAACTCCGAGCGTGACTTTGATTTGTTTATGCGTAAGCTGGAACAAATCAGCAAGGATTACCATAAACCAGGTCGTGGTGAATGAGCCAACACAAGCCGTATAGCGTTGCCGAAGAAGTCGCTCATGCCTTAACGCATGGCTTTGGTGCTATTGCCAGTATTGTTGGTCTTGTATTCATGGTGGCTTGGGCTTTGCAGTACGGCGATACTTGGCATGTGGTTAGTGCATCCATTTACGGCGCTAGTCTTATTTTACTCTATACCTCATCAACGCTTTACCATTCGTTTCCATGGCCTCGGCTCAAAGTCATCTTTCAGAAGATGGACCATGCGGCTATTTATTTTTTAATAGCCGGCACGTACACACCTTTTGCGCTCATTAATTTGCGTGGAGCTTGGGGTTGGACCTTGCTCGGCGTGGTTTGGAGTATTGCGATTATTGGTGTAGTAGTTGAGCTGGTCGTGAAGGAACGCAAAAAATGGTTATCACTTTCCCTTTATTTAGGTATGGGGTGGATGGCAATCATTGCAATCAAACCCATGCTAGATAATGTTGAGGCCGGTGGTCTATGGCTGCTTTTAGCAGGAGGACTAGCTTATAGTTTTGGTGTCATTTTTTATGTCTGGAAGTCATTGCGTTTTCATCACGCAATTTGGCATTTGTTCGTGCTAGCAGGCAGTATTCTGCATTTCTTTTCCATTTTTTATTATGTGCTACCGCGTCCGGATTTAATCTAAATGTTGGTACCAGTGAACTTAAAAATACGCTGGTTTCTCATATACGCCCTATTTGGGCTAGCGCTCTCGATCATCCTCACTTTTATTGTTACTCAAGCCGCCACCCAGCAAATTAAAGAACAAGTCGGATCATCTTTGGGTGATGTTGCGTTTCAACTTGCCGATAAGCTTGAGCGTGGCATGTTTGAACGCTATCGAGACATGCGCGTATCAGCCCAACTAATGCGCTCTGTAACGGCTGATGACGATAGGTTGCAACGATTCCGAAGGCTCCTCGATTCATTGCAATCCAGTTTCCCTGCTTATGCATGGATTGGTCTAACCGACGCCGACGGCACTGTGTTAGTGAGTACGCAAGGGCTACTTGAGGGAGCGGATGTAAGCCAACGCCCCTGGTTTGTTGAAGCTCAAGACGACTACTTTATTGGCGACGTACATGGAGCGCTGTTACTTGAAAAAGCACTCAATCCAGACGGCGATCAACCGCTGCGTTTTGTGGACGTTGCTGTACCGTTATTGTCACCTAGTGGAGAGTTTATTGGCGTATTGGGTGCACATCTAAATTGGGATTGGGCTTTTGAGCTACAAGAATCTATGCAGCGTAGTCTACAACTTCATGAATCAGCCGAAATCCTGATAGTCAGCTCTGAAAATGCCATTATTTTAGGTCCTGCGAACTTACTCGAAAAAGCAAATCCAATTGAGATTTCACCCACCATGCTAAGCGGTGGACACGGCGTGATGAGTTGGCCTGATGGCAACGAATACCTCATGGGTTACGCCGTTGCACGTGACTATAGAGATTATCGCGGGCCACAATGGCAAGTCATGGTGCGGCAACCTATCGATATTGCTTATCAGCCTATTCAGGAACTGCGCGTGCAAGCGGTTTGGATTGGTAGTGCGGTTGTCATTGTATTTGCGTTAATTGGTTGGATGACAGCAGAGAAAATTTCGCGGCCCTTGGCCAACATCAATCAGCAATTGGAGCGCGAAGTACAATCACGTACGGCTGAGTTGATGAAGTCGAATCAGCGCTTGGAGCAGCTGGCTACAACAGATGCATTGACTAATCTTGGGAATCGGCGCGCATTCTTCGCGGCCTCGAATGATATGTGTGAACGTGCGCAGCGACTTGGCACTCCGCTTGCGGTCGTCATTTTAGATCTCGATCACTTTAAAAAAGTCAATGACACTTATGGGCATGGCGTTGGTGACGAAGTGTTAGAAGCCGTGGGTTCATTGTTACGAGCAACTGTCCGACAAATCGATATTGCTGCTCGCACAGGCGGTGAGGAATTCAGTTTATTACTAGAAAATACCGACCTAGATGGCGCCCGGCAGCTGTGCGATCGCATTCGTGAACGCATGGAGCAACTCCAATTCAATAGTGACAATGAGGCATTTACGGTTACTATGAGCATCGGTGCTACCCTCTGGCAACCTGATGAGTCGTTTGACAATACCCTCGAGCGCGCTGACAAAGCGCTTTATCAAGCCAAAGAAACTGGTCGCAATCGTGTCGTAGCTGTCTAAGCGTGAAAACCAAACATTTAGTTATTACATAAGCAATATATTGTCAAAATAATCCTTTCCAGTATTTGTAATTCTTCCAAATTGGTGAATAATCAAAGCAATTTTTTACTTAATGCTTACAATCTTAATTTCATTTTCAGGCCACTTGCACCCTAGTGAGTCGTAACGCGTGTCCGGCTAAAAAGTGAATAAGGAAATTTACGATGCGCGTGTTTGCCTCTAAGACGACTCTAGTCTGGTTCGCCTTTCTTATCTACTTCGTTTCAACCCCAGTCTTTGCCGGCAGCAGTTATGTCACGGCAACGAATCCGCTTATCACGGCAGGGGCAGAGCTAGCCGATAATGGCAGCGTCGATCCCATCGTGATTGATTATGATAACGACGGTGACCTCGACTTCATTGCTTATAACACGGCAACAATGAACTTCACTCGTTTGTTTACGAATAACGGATCAGGAAGTTACACCGCATCAACAATTCCATTTACTATTGCTGCAAGTGGTTCTGTTCGAGTGCTGGATGTAGATAACGATGGTGACGACGACATTACCGAGGTTGTGTCGGGCGGCGCCCGTTATCATCGCAATAACGGGAATGGCACATTCACTGAAGCAACACATCCCGTTATTGCTGCGGGTGGCGAGTTGCACTTCAATGCGTCAGTGGATTTTTTCACCATTGATGCAAACAATGATGGTGCCATTGACTTTGTGACTTTTAATGTTGGTACCAATTCCTACAGTAACTTATACCTGAACAATGGGAGTGGCAGTTTCACGCTCAGTAGTCTTGGCACTACAGCCGCGAAGCAGTTGTCAAGAATTGATGTTGCAGACACCAATAACGACGGTGCGGATGACATCACTGTTGTCAATGATACTACTGGCGCAGTAACTTACTTGCAGAACAACGGTAGCGGCAGTTTTTCTGTAGTGACACACCCTGTTGTGAGTGCCGGCGGTGAACTTGTGTTTAATAACACTGGAGCTGGCAAATACGATCTAGATTTCCTAACGCAAGATTATGATGCTGATGGTGACATTGATTATTTTGTCTATGGCACTACGAATTACGACGTTGTTTATGTCAATGATGGCTCTGGTAATTACACTCGAACCACAATCTCATTTGGTCTTCCTAGTTTTCGCGGAACTCTGTTTGCTGACATCGATAATGATGGCGATGACGATGTTATTCTCTCAACGGGTGGTGAGACAACTACCTACCGCCGCCACGATGGCACCGTAAGTGGCACCAATAATCGTCCGCCGCGACTCAGTTCAACGTCACCAGCCGACGGTAGTTCAGGTTTTACGCCCAACGCGAATATCACGTTAACCTTTGATGAGAGCATTCCTTCAGTCGGTGGAAAGCGCATCAATATTTATCGCCAGTCGAATGACAGCTTGGTAGAGTCCATCGCTGCAAATAATGGCAGCCGTGTGTCGACTTCAGGGTCGACGGTCACAGTAAACCCAACCTCTGATCTACTCGCGAGTACAGGCTATTACGTTCAAGTGGAAGCGGGCGCATTGTTTGATGCCGATGGCATGACCTATCAAGGCATCGACGATAAAACCACCTTGAATTTTACTACCGGAACAGCCGGTGTTGCGCTGAGCACCAACCCAACCCTACGCTTCACGAGTAATTCAGGTCTTACAGACTTTATTGCGAACGATGGAGATGGTAACTCCACAGCAATTACTGATCTGGACATCCAGATATTCGATACGACGGATGCTACCGGCACGCTGCGCAATACGTTGCAGTGGTCAGACTCCAATTTCTTCACGGGGACAGGTAATGGCGACCCTGATTTCCAGCTCCTGACTTATGAAGGTACGGGCAATGCTGGCACAAAAGGCTTTGCGATACAGTCTGACGATGGTGCTGAGTTCAAACTGAACAGTTTTACCTATTTGAACTGGGGTGAAGGTGCCTCTACTACCAATACGGTCGACGGTTATCGAAACGGTTCGATTGTAGCGACTTACGACTACGAGGCTTGGGATGCAGATTTCTTACCCAAAACGATAACCTTACCAGCCAGCTTTAATAATGTTGATAAAGTTGTGGTTTATATTTCAGCGGGTGGCTATGCGGGTGATCAATCACTGACCAACCATGCATTCAATGATTTCTCTTTGAGTCCTCCAGTAGCGAATACGGCACCGACGGTTGCGAATGCAATTGCAGATTTTTCAGTTAACGAAGATGCGGCAAACTCGACGTTCAATTTGGCTAACGTGTTTACGGACACAGAAACTGCCGCAGGCAATCTAACTTTCAGTATTCAGTCGAATAACAACACTGGATTAGTTGGTGCGTCATTAGACAATGGCACGGATATACTGACTTTAAGCTACGCAGCGAATGCATCAGGTACGGCCACCATTGCGGTTCGTGCTACTGACGGAGGTGGTCTAACGGTTGATGAGACCTTCACCGTTACAGTCACGTCTGCGAATGATGCGCCAACAGATATTGCTCTGAGCAATGCTTCGGTAAACCAGTCTGGCGGTGCCAATGCGGTGGTGGGTACGTTGAGTAGCACTGACATCGATGATGCAAACCACACCTATACGTTAGTCAGTGGCACCGGGGATACCAACAACAGCGCGTTTAATATTAATGGGACCACTTTGCGAGCTAACGACGCTGGTGCTCTTGCTAATGGCAGCTACAGTGTTCGAGTTCGCGCTACTGATGCTGGTAGCTTGAGTTTTGAAAAAGCATTTAGTGTGACGGTTGTAGACGACATTCCTACGAACTTCGAGAATGGCACTCCGACCATCAGCGAGATCACTCAAACCAGTTTTAGAGTCACTGGGGATTTTGATGCATTTGCGAACTTTTATATTGGGGTGACATTAGACGGAGCAGGCAGTGTCACTGCGAATGACATTTTTCAAGAAGCGACATTCTCTGGTGGTCCAGAACGCCTATTGTTTGCTGATATTCCTTCAACCTCGTCTGAGCCTTTCATAACCTCACGTGTTGTTACCGGTCTCGAGCGCGGAACAGACTACGATGTTTATTTATATGTGGAGGATGGGCAAGGTAACTTTAGCAACGTCACACAGCTCGATGTCACAACATCAAATGTTGATTCTGACGGCAATCTGACCACCGGTCCAAGCTACAACACGTCGCTGGCTTCAACTGTCGATACGGTTGGTGAAGCGGTCGATATCTTTGGCTTTACTCTCAGCGATGGTGGCACGGCAGATGGCTTGCCGATGACGGTCACACAAGTCGTCGTAAACGTCAGTGGCACCTCAACTGACGCGCAGCGTGGACAGATGACCTGGCGTTTGAATGGTCCTGATGCAGCAAACGTGACAGGCGTGTACAACGCGGGCGCAGATACGGTGACCTTCTCGAGTTTGAGTATCAGCGTTGCTGATGGCGCCAATGAAGATTACACCATTAATGCCTATTTCAATGACAACTCTGGTATTACGGACAATGCCACCACAGTCCTCAGCATAGACGGCGATACTGATGTAACGACCAGCAGCACTGGCACGGGCATGGGTGCAACAACAGCCGTGACCAATAACTTCGGTCTACTCTACGCGGTAACGGCAGATCGCTTAGTCTTCACCACGCAGCCAGCCGGCTCGATCTCTGGTAGTGCATTGAGTACCCAGCCTGTGGTGACTGCGCAAGATGCGTTTGGTAACACAGATGTGACCTTTGCCGGTGACGTTTATTTAGCAGTGGACAATGCGGGTAGCATATCTGGCGGTTTTGCGGCTGCTTCACAAGGGGTGGCAACCTTCACGGCGGTCAATTACACCGCTACGGCCGACCAAGAGTCGTTTACACTCATTGCCAATGGCACTGCCTTTGACCCGGTTGAGGCCAATGCGG
>DASSWH010000081.1:0-4446 GCA_035705175.1 Pseudidiomarina sp. | reverse complement strand
ACCAGTCGAATGGCACGGAATAACTCCGCTTGTAACCGCCCAATGTCACCGTAAGGGTCATCATTATAGAAGCCCAAGTCGGCCATCAACTGTTCAGTATAGAGCGCCCACCCTTCGGTATGAACCGAATACGGCAAGAAGGAGCGAAATAGCGGTAGCCCCGTCATTTCTTGTTGCAAAGCAATTTGGAAATGATGCCCTGGCACCCCTTCATGTACGGTCAATGTTTTCATGCCGTACTTCGGGGTTGCTTTAATGTCGTACAAATTGGCAAAGAAACGTCCTGGCCGAGAGCCATCCAGTGCCGGCCGCTGATAATAAGCACCTGGTGCATTTTTCTCTGCGTAAGTCGGTACCCGAACGACCTCGAGATCCGCCTCTGGACGCATGCGGAAAGCAGGGTCTATGTAAGTATAGATATCATCTACAATCAACGCGTAATCTTTGAGAATCTGTTCGCGTCCGGCATCGGTATCTGGATACAAGAATTGCGGATCTTCGTTCAATTGCTGCAGCAACGTACCAATCGCAACATCACTTGGATATCCCAGGTCGTCGAAAATATCTCGCATTTCGCTGTGAATGCGGTCCACCTCGCTCAAACCCAGTTGATGCACTTCTTCAGCCGTAATATCGGTCGTTGTGTACTGCTTTAATTGATAGCGGTAATACGCATCACCATCGGGTAACTTCCACACACCGGCGTCATTATTCGTCTGCGGTAAAACACCAACAAAATAGCTATGCAGCCCCGCATAAGCTGGATAAACCACTTCTGCGACCGCTTGCTCAGCCTGCTCAATAAAGTCGTTACGCTCTTGTTCTGCTAGCTCAATCGATTCCAACTTGCGCACAAAACTCGATACCAAAACATTCTCAGCCGGCTCGCTACTGGTAAAGTTTTCCATTTGCGCAATCACTGCTTCCACCACAAAAGTCGGCGGCAGAATGCCCTTTTCTTCACGAATCGCTAGATCAGCCAACAGTCCTTCGAAGTATGAATCCACCGCGTTCAAACGACTAATGTAGTACTCCGCATCCGTCGCATCATTGACTTGGTGCATATCGGATAAAAAGCTCGGCAAGTTCGTATGCACACCGAAGAGCTGATTGACCGGATACCCATGCCAACGCCACTTTTCGCCCTCGAGACTATGCCCCATAAAGTTATCGAAAATATCGTACGAGATCAGATCTTGGCCTTCACGCCCCTCGCGCCCATACGACTGAAACATCGCATAGTTTTCGCGCAGTTTGGCATAGCTTTCCGTCGTACTCTCCGGCGATAAATCATCGAGTTCAGCATTATGTCCGCGAATGCCAAAGCCCTCGAGGATTCGTAATTGCGTTAACAGTTGCGGTGAATCCATCGCGGTCTCTAGCATCACGCGGTCATAAAACACCCGCATAGAGAATGGCTTAAACCAAATGGCATTGACGACAAGCACTGTCGCGGCGACCACAATGACTAGTAATGAGTACTTAATAAATTTCCACATAATGCCCTCGCGGAAGCTATAGTAAACAGTGAAAAGAGAACAGATAATGGCAAATCAATTTACCATTCTGCCTTCTATCGAACGAATGAGTCCAGCAAGTAACTTCTTGACCAGCAAAATCTCTTCTGTAGGCGGCAGTTTAATGTAATTTAATCTTGCGACTAATTCCAATTGCGTTTCTAACTCTAATAAAGAGCCTCTCGCAATATGCATAAACCGCAACCTGTCGCGTAAACTTGAACGGCCAAATCCTTCAGCTATATTACTCGGAATGGAAACAGCCGCCCGACGAATTTGGCTACCAAGCGCATATTCTTCAGTTCTGGGCAGCTCACGTAGTAACTCATATACTAAGCATGCGAGATCCATGGACTTTTTATAGACTTCAAGTTTCCTGTGCGTATAACCTCCATGTAAGGCGCAAGTCTAGCAGTTTTTCTTTGCTCTTTTTCCTGTCACTATTCACCATTTTCCTGTCACTATTCACCATTCACTATTGACTTTCATGTCAGAAAAGGGCATATTCCCCGCCCTAATAAACAATCGCGATCAGTTAACGAATTTTAGGAGTTCACCTTGGCTAATATTAAGTCTGCGAAAAAGCGTGCGGTACAGTCGGAGAAAAACCGTCGCCACAACGCGAGCCGTCGCTCAATGATGCGTACCTTGTTGAAGAAAGTAACTGCTGCAGTAGAAGCAGGCGATAAAGCGACTGCACAGCAGGCATTTACTAGCCTTCAGCCAATACTTGACCGTTATGCGACCAAAGGTCTTATCGGTAAGAACAAGGCTGCACGTCATAAAAGCCGTTTAAGTGCTAAAATAAACGCACTGTAAAACAAACGCTTAACGCATTGATTAAAAAAACCGACCCTTGAGGTCGGTTTTTTTATGTAAATCGTCGTTTAATCGGTTCACCTTCGTATCGATTGTTGTCATAATGTTGCTCTATTATTTTAATTCGTAATGTCGCTGGGGCTGCATTGAATGAAATTTTTGAATTCTTGGATACTCGTGTTCGCGGTGCTGGCCATATTCACGAAAACAGCGTCGAGTTCTGAAATACCCGTTGAAGACTTTTTCTCTGATATCCCGTATGCAGACGTCGTGATCTCACCGACAGGAAAGTACTTTGCAATCAAATCAACGACCGGGATAAGCGACAACATTCTTATTTTCGATCGTGAAAATAAGGAGGTTATTACTAATTTTACCTTCGGCGAAAAGCAGGTTTTCTCATCAATTACCTGGGTGAATAACGAGCGTCTTATATTTCAAGGACGTAAGGTCGAAGGCTATTTAGATGGTTCGCAATCATCAGTAAGCTGGTATGCCGCCAACGCAGACGGCTCCAACCGTCGTGAGTTATTCCAAACACAACGCAGTTATATGGATATCACGCATTTATTGCCAGATGACCCCGATCACATTTTGGTCAGCAAATACCACTTTGCCGACGACTTCAAAGCTAAAGTTCACCGCTTAAACGTAAATGATGGGCGCACCTACTTTGTGTCGGACCATCCCAACGATGTCAATTCTGTGCTGGCTGATAACACAGGTACATTACGTGCGGCCTATGGGTACGAGGTCGACGATGATCTCACCCAGGTATTCCGCCTATATTACCGGCCATTAGGCCAAGACGAATGGGTATCGCTTCCAGTCGATGAACATCAACACAAAGCGCGCATGTCGTTTATTGGTTTTGCGGCGGATAACCGACGCGCATTCTTAACCGGATTGTTCGAAACTGAGACCACCGCAGTCTATGAATTAGATACCTTGACCGGCGATCTCGAAATGATTGCGCATGACCCCGTGGCTGATTACTCAGGTTACGTGACGGATGGCGATAATCATGTCATCGCTGTTCAATTTGAGCCCGATAAAATTAGACGTGTCTATGTGGACGAGACTACAAATAGCAACTTGTTAAAATCGCTGGAGCAAGCGTTTCCGGGACAGTACGTTTATATTCGAAATAGTACTCGTGATAACAAATATGCCGTAGTTCGAGTTTCATCCGATCGAAATCCCGGTGAATACTATTTGTTTAATACCGAAACTTTACAAGCTAGCTATATTGCATCGACAAGACCGCGTTTGAATAGCGAAGCGCTGGTTCCCATGCTGCCTATTTCGTACACAGCCAGTGATGATACCGTGATTCACGGCTATTTAACGATGCCCAAAGCCGATCGATTTGGTCGTAAGCCACCTCTACTCATTGAGGTACACGGCGGCCCAATGGGTGAACGTGACCAATGGGGTTTCAGTAGCTACAGTCAATTTTTAGCTAGCCGCGGAATTGCTGTTCTACAAGTTAATTTTCGTGGTTCAGGCGGTTACGGCTATGAATTTCAACGCAATGGCTACCGCCAGTGGGGTGAGCGCATGCAGCAAGATTTATACGATGCGACAGCATGGGCCGTTGAGCAGGGGTATACCGATGCGAATCGCATTTGTATTTCGGGTGGCAGTTATGGTGCCTACGCAGCACTGCTCGCGCTTGCACAGAAGCCCGACCTCTATCAATGTGCAGTGGGTCGTGGTGGCGCGTATTCACTACCGCTCCTCCTCTCGAGTACCGATGGTGCAGGGAACGAGCTAACTCGCGCCTATTTCGCAAGACAAATGGGCGATGACATGGATGCCCTTGAAGCCGTCTCACCGGTGACACATGCAGAAAAAATTACCAAACCTGTTTTATTGATGCATGGTCGCAACGACGTCAGAACACCGTTCAGCCAATATGAAGTCATGTTGGATGCATTGAATGAACATGATAAAAATGTCACAACTTGGGTGCATGATGGCGGACACTCTGTATACACGCAAGAAGACCGTTACATCCAGAGTCGGAAAATCATCGACTTTCTCGCTAAACATCTTGCCATTCGTCAGTGATTCGATGTGTTCCCGTAGCTCAGCTGGATAGAGCAGC
>DASSWH010000080.1:0-4378 GCA_035705175.1 Pseudidiomarina sp. | reverse complement strand
AACTGCCATCTATTAAGTTCTGCATAAAGTATCGTTCGCCCTTGCGCCAATCGATACGCAGGTCTTTCACCAAAAAATTAGCAACAATCATACGCACTCGATTATGCATCCACCCCTCGTGTTTCAGTTGGCGCATACCAGCATCCACAATCGGAAACCCTGTTTGTCCGTCACACCAGCGCTGAAAATCATCTTTTGCGTCTCGCCACGGAAAGGCATCGGTATGTTGTTGAAATGCTTTGCCATAACTCAGCCGTGGAATATGACACATCAAGTGTTGGTAGAACTCACGCCACGCCAGTTCAGTGAGCCAAGTATCGGCACCCTGTTCCAAACCATATGGAAACTCTGGACTCAGTTTTTGGAGCGCACGCGCTGCCGTCACGGGTCCCAGACAACCTAATTCCCAATACGGTGATAACCGAGAGGTGGTATCTAGTGCTGGGAAATCACGCTCAGCATCATAGTCTTGGACATGTTCCTCGATATATCGTTGCAAAGCACGTCGGCAATTTTCCTCCCCGACAACCCATGCGGAAGAATCTCGACGTGGTCCAGGACAGGTGGGCATCGGTTCTAACTGCAACGGCTGCGTAATCCGATTCCAACTTTTCAGAGGCGCGATGCCGGTAAGCGCCAGGTGTTCGCGCCAAGCACGATTGAATGGTGTGAACTTTTGATAAACGTTCCCTTGCTGGGTTTTCACTACCGGTGGCACAAGTAATAGGCCGTGATGTAATTGCAGACTACATTCATTGTCAGTGAGCCATTTGCCAACAGCTCTATCCCGTCGTTGTTCATGCACTGGGTATTCAGCATTGGCGTGCACTTGACTGAGTTGATGACGTTGGCAGAATTGCAAAACCGTCTTCGGTGCGGCTCGCCAGTCATCCGCTATTTCAATATCAAGTAAAATTCCAAATTCAGCCAATTCCTGCCGAAATTGCTCAAGGTGACGCCACAACAAATCAATCTTGATGGGAGCCCAATCATGCAATTCCCATTGTTTCGGACACGCGATATACAAAGCATGCACTACAGCTTCAGAATCGTGTGCTCGCGAACTTTCAAGTGCAGCAGTAACAGCCGGATTGTCCAACCGCCGTAGATCACCTCGAAACCAAATACCTGTGTTCATTAGAGTGCATACCTTAGTTTTAAGTCGTTGGGATACGGGTCAATATATCGCTGTCTTGCCAAATAGGTGTTCGGATACTCACGCAGATAATGGCGGATCAGCGTCAGTGGAACTAACAACGGTTGTTCGCCCTGTCGGTATGCCAAGATCAAGTCACTTAATTCTTGTTTTTGCGCGGCCGACAATTGGGATTTAAAATAGCCTTGGATATGTTGCAACACATTGGTGTGGTTGGCACGTGACGCCGGTTTACTCAGCGCCGTCATCACTTGCCTAATGTACGCTTCTGCACTGTCTTCTGTGATAGTTTGGCAATCGGCAACAAAACGTCCAAGTGCGCGATATAACGCTTGATCATGAGCTAACAGCAGCAGCTTTAAATCGGTGTGGAAATTTACCAAAGTTGCTTTATCAAGTTGTGTTTTAATGTTTTGCCATGCCGCATAAACAAAGACACGCAATACAAAGTTTTCACGCAAATGGGAGTCATTGAGTCTGCCATCCTCCTCAATTGGTAGTGCTGGGTGTAATTCCCGCAACCGGCGCACAAAAATCCCTTCGCCTTCTTTGCGGGCATGCCCCGTCTCAGGGTTATACAATTTCACCCGTTCCATGCCACAACTCGGTGATTTCGCGCACAGCACATAACCACTGATTTGGCGTAAGTGAGATTGCGCGCGGTCAGCAAAATCACGCAGCGCTTCAGTCACATCAGCTCCGGTTTTGGGGATGATGGCACGGATATCCTCACCATGCTGTTCCAAACGAATGGTGGGTCGAGGAATTGGAAGTCCGATACCCACCTCAGGACAAAGCTTGATAAATTCGACATGTCGGCTCAATTCGTCCGCGCAAAATGCTGATTTTTTGTGACCGCCGTCGTAACGAACTAAATCACCGAGCAAACACGCACTGATTCCAACTTTAATCGCAGCCATAACATTCCTTGCCAACTGATCGTGACTTTCGACTTCAACAAATATAGACAGGTAACCATACCGCACATCCCAAGCCGTTTTAGCTTACGCAAAAATACCCGAAAAGTTCAGCTTTTCATTGAACCAAAGTCATTAAATCCGCGTAAGTTGGACAGTAAGTAATCAATTCGTTTGAACAGCTGCTGTATGAGTAGCTGTAACGCAGTACGAGTAGAGGCGTCATCTATGAGTCACGAACCCATGCAGGTTCCACTGTTTCCATTATCTGCGCATGTGCTGCCGGGCGGGCGGTTGCGTCTGCGAATCTTTGAAAGTCGCTATTTGCGGATGGTCAAAGAAGCTTGTTCAACTCAGCCTTCCGGATACATCGGAATGTGTATGTTTAACGACGCCGGAAGTGTAGAGCAAAATACGCACATTCATCCAATCGGAACATTGGCTCGCGTCATTGACTTCGAAACGCTCCCTGACGGTCTTCTTGGCATCACCGTTGAAGGCGAGCAATGCTTTAAATTGAGTGAAGTAACAACGGCCGCGGATGGATTGCGGATTGGTACCGTCGAAGCTCAAGCCTTGTGGCCGACGATGCCATTGACCCATGAAGACGCACTACTCGCAGAGCAGCTCGCGAAAGTATACGAGAGTTATCCTGAACTTGAGGGGAGTAAATGTCCCCAACAGATGCAGCAAGCGGATTGGATTTGTATGCGTTGGTTGGAGTTGTTGCCAATCTGTGCCAGTACCAAACAAGAACTTTTACAACAGAATGATTGTTCGGAAGCATTGAGTTTTTTACGCCAATTAGTTCAAGAAAGTGACCAATAAACATTTTTTTAAGCTATAGTGATCAAAGTTAGACAAGAAGGCGTAATAGACTTTACTTGAGGAAAAAATCAGCAGGTATAGACTATGCAGTCAGTGATTGAATCACCTACAAAACGGAAACCTATGTCCTCTGCGCAGCCAGATAGTGCTGAATACGCTGCTGAGCTTCTCTCTCGCATTGCAGCATCCAGAAGTCGTCAAGCTTTTGCGGAATTGTTCAAACATTTTGCCCCAAAGCTCCAGGCCTATGCTACCCGTCAGTTCGGTAATGAACAAACGGCCATGGATCTGGTTCAAGAAACAATGACGAATGTATGGCACAAGGCACATTTATTCAAACCAGATCGCGGTTCTGCTGCGACTTGGATTTTTACTATTGCACGAAACATTCGGTTTGATTTCTTACGCAAGAATAAACACCGGCAGTATGATTTGAGCGCTGACGATTTATGGCCGGTATTAGCAGAAACAAACGAATCGCTAGATGACGACTACGCATTAGACGATGACCTGCTCTTGCAGCAGTTAGCTGTATATTGCGAAAGTCTCCCAATCGCCCAAAAAGAGGTGGTTGAACTCATTTATATCGAGGGCAAGTCGCAGCAAGAAGTCGCTGACGCACTCGAAATCCCGTTGGGTACAGTGAAGTCTCGTACTCGGCTTGCGCTTCAAAAACTGAAAGAGTTGATTAAGACTGATGATTAAATCACATCCTCACGAACAATTATTGGTGCAGTATGCTACAGGTGAATTGAACCCTGCCATGCTTGTAATGATTGGTACGCACGTTGATATGTGTCCACAGTGCCAGCAGCACGTTGCTGACATTGAAGAACAAATCGCGCTGAAAGTGCTCGGTGAACGAGTTACTGACGCTGCGTTGCCGAATACGGTGGTTGACTCCATGCTAGAGTCAATTATGAACTCACCTGCTCCGATCCAAGTCCGAGCAGAGGCAGCACGCGATTACATCTCTTTAGAAGGTAAGCGGTTTGCGCTACCAGCGACGCTAGCGCGTAACGAGCATCGCATTGGTCAATGGCACCACATGGTGAGCAAGTTGTGGCGTGCGCCAGTCGATATTGGTAACGGCGAAATGTTGAACTTAATCTACATGGCGGATGGTGCACAAGTTCCAGAGCACACGCACAAGGGGCGTGAAGCAACGCTAGTCATCAACGGTGTGTTCAATGACGAATTCAACGAGTATCGCGACGGTGACTTTATCTTGTTAGACGAACACCACAAGCATACTCCGCAAACACAAGGCGAAGATTGCTTAACGTTGGCAACGCTTGATGCTCCAATGCATTTTACAGCGGGTATCAGTCGCTTGTTGAATCCATTCAGCAGTCTATTCTTCCGCTAGACGGGTAACATATAAAACAAATGCCGACTCCACAGTGATGTGGCGTCGGCATTTTTGTTTCTGTATGTTTCTAGACCTGTGCTTTTGCTTTTCACACCCCAAGCAAAT